>CAZOTC010000440.1:0-2044 GCA_964582605.1 uncultured Geobacter sp.
AAGCTGACCTATATCTCGGCAGACCGTCTGACCATGCGTACCGCCCAGGGAGATTTCCCCTACTACGATGCGCAGCTTGTCTTCGACAAGGAGTCACTGAAGCTGCTGGGAGATCAGAAACTGGTACCGGGCATGATGGCCCAGGTAACCATTGCCACCATGCCCCGCACCGCCCTGGATTACTTTATCGCGCCGTTACGAGACCGGATGGGAAAGGCGTTCCATGCGAAATAAACTACTCTTCTTAGGAACTGCTGCTTTGTCGTTAGCCCTGCAGCTGACGCCTGTCGTTGCTGCGGCTGATCAGGAAAAAGATATTCTGGAACTGTATGTCTTGGCCAAGGCAAAAGATCCCGTGGTAGGTAAAGCCGAGGCACGCCTTGAGGCCGGCAAGGCCGATCAGGATATAGCATGGGCGGCCCTGTTTCCACGCATCAGCGCTAACGCTACCCAGCGCAAATTGTGGCATACCGTTGAGAACTATGGCCCCAGTACCATAGACGGCACCTATGACGGCTTCGGCTACGGAATCAGCGGCCAGATAGCTATCTTTAACCTGCCTGCCGCCCTGCAGGTCTCTGCTTCTGACGCCGGTCTGAAGAGTGCTGACGCCGGCACCAAAGCGGCACAGCAAGATCTGATCGTCCGTCTGGTAAACGCTTATGTTGCCCTGCTGAAGGCACAGGCCGACGAGAAGCTCTATCGGGATGAGCTCCGCCGGGTTGCAAAAATTCTAGAACAGGCAGAGGCCTTCCTGAAGGCAGGAACGGGCGACATCATTGCCGTTTATGAAGCCAAGGCACGGATGGACAGTGCTGCCGCAGACCTGATCAAGACAGAAGCTCAGCTAAGTATTGCGATACAAAGCCTGGTCAGTCTGACCGGCATTGATATTCAAAAAGTCAAGGATTTACCCCCCATGCCGCCCAAAGGACCGGAGCCTGCCGATCTTGGCTGGTGGCTGGACACCATGAAGAAAAACAGCCCAACGCTCCGTCAGGCAATGGAAGATCTGAATCAGGCAGGATATTACAGCAGCGCCAACCGGGCCGGGCACCTGCCTACCCTTCAGCTTTCCGGCGGCTACACGGTTGACAAGGGCTCAACCTTTCTTCCGGAAGTTGAAACCAAGCAGTGGTACATCGGAGTCAGCGTGTCTCTTCCGATCTATTCCGGCGGCGAAACCGTTGCCAGAACCCGACGGGCGGTTGCCGGAGAATCCGAGCGCCGGTTCATGCTTGAAGATACGCAAGACCAGAATACCAAACGTCTGAAGGATGCCTTTCTCAACCTGCAGTACAATGTCAGCTTGGCGGAGGCATACAAGCGAAAACATGAATCCTCTGAGTTACAACTGAAGGCAACCCAAAAAGGCCGCAGCATAGGCACCCGCACCGCCATTGACCTGCTGAATGCGGAACAGACCTACGCCGTCAGCCGGCGCGACCTGACCCACAGCCTGTACGACAACCTGCTTCGTCATCTGGAGCTGAAGGCTACTGCAGGTATTCTTGCAGAAGACGACGTGGCACGACTTAACAGTTTTCTGGTCTCCTCTTCTCCCCAGTAGCATTCCCCTTCATCCTTTTCGTTTAATTGCATGCCCTGATGGTTCATCATCAGGGCATGCATGTCTGAGCCTATTTCCCCTCTGCCCAAAAAACCTTGGCTCAATTTATTATTTATTAAATAGTATAACGCAAATATTTATTCGCATAAACAGTCGCGGCGGTCTGACGCAGAAAGGCTAACGCCCCCGCAAATTGCCGCTCTTGCTCATCCCCAATAGTGTGCTAAAATCGCCAACCTACTTTTGCAGGCGGAGGCATTTTGAGATGCATCAAGATGACGAACAGCAACTTTCACTGCTTGATGACGAGACAGAGGCACGCATCATCGCTAACGCACAACAAAGACTGCTCCGGAAGCAACAATACCTTGCGACCGGAGATACTGCACATCAACCCCCATTGAAAGACTTGCTCACCTCCGTGTCTGAAATTACAAAAAAACCAAGCAAGCGACAGAAAAAGGTTGCTGATAC
>CAZOTC010000441.1:0-2042 GCA_964582605.1 uncultured Geobacter sp.
CGACCGCAACAATCACCAACGCCATGACGATACTGGTTATCATACCGCCTCCTTCTCTCTATGTTAATCCGGCATCAGCCGGTTCCTGCCCTTCTCCCGAGGGAATTACCATTCGTTTGTCGGTGACAACATACTGCATTCTGACGTCATGCCCCTCTGCAGGTATCTCATCCAAAAGTTGAAAATCATGGCAGAGGCCCGCAATCGGCACCTTTTTCGTGAGTTGACTAAGGCAGCGATCATAGTATCCCTTGCCGAAACCGATCCGGTGCCCCTGCAGGTCAAAGGCAACCCCCGGCACCACAATCAGGTCTGCTTCGATAAGCGAAACCTGTCTGTTCTGCAGACCGGGCTCAAGGATGCCAAAACTGCCGATGCTGCGATGCCCCGGCTCATTTACCTCACGGAACAACAGTTCTTCGCCGCAAACAACCGGATACAGAATCTGCTTGCCGGTAGTCCGTGCTTCGATAAAAAGCAGCTCGGTATCAATTTCCTGCTGAATCGGCGAGTAGAGTGCGATGCACGTTGCCTGACGAAACAGGTCGAGACGGATCAGGCGCTGTTGGGCAGCGTCACTGGCTGTGCGCCAGGATAGCTGATCCATGCCGCGTCGGCGTGCAAGCAGGTCACAACGTAAACGATTCTTGGGCATAGGGCCCTCTAATAGAAGCACAATCAAGCGGTTACCCGGGTCGGGCAAGATCAGCAGCAGGGAGGATGTAAGGATATCCCGGCGTACCGTATTGGTACGGTTGTCGGAAGCCCCTTTCATGCCGGGGATATATAGGCCAGTGCAGATATCAGTACGCAGCTGATGCTACGGAAACTGAACAGTTACCAATGGTTCATGCGTTGGTAATATATATCAAGTCTCCCTGAAAAGACCGGGTGCTTCAAGTGCTTCGTCCAACTGTTTCAAAATGCTGCTGATACGTGCATCAGCAGTACCGGAAGTATGCAACTGTACCTGAAGGTCCAGGTAAGATTCTGCCAGATTCAGAAAAGCAAGCGTGATTAAAAGCTGGGGATCGGCTGTGGTCAGCCGGTCACGGATTGTTTCGATTCGTGAGTTTACAAAGGCCTCAACCTTCCGCACCTTGGCCTCCGGCGCGGAGCTGCGGACCGGGATTTCACGCCCAAGGACCGTGACCAGATGGGCCTTAACCATTCCTAGATACCTTCAAGTTTGCTCAGAATAGCGTCAACACGTCCTTTAAGCCCTTCACGCTCCTGGTGCAGACGTGCATTTTCATCAGCCAATCTCTGGTTTTCTTCCTTAAGTGATGCATAGTTAGCGAGTAACGAGTTGATTTTTTCTTCAAGTTTTTCAAAAAGTTCTGTTTCCACGGAGTAATCTCCTTCTAAAGATGTAATAATGTATTGATTTTCCTTAATAAAGTCAAGTCCCATTTGCATGGGAGGTTCCATGCTATGCCGGTTATGAGGTCTGGAAGAGGGCATCCACAAACTCGATCGGTTCAAACTCCCGCAGGTCATCAACCCCTTCCCCTACACCAACGTAGCGGACCGGCAGACTGAATTCATGTGATACCGCCACCACAATCCCGCCTTTGGCCGTTCCGTCGAGCTTGGTCAGCACCAATCCGGTGATCCCTGCCGATTCCTTGAAGAGGCGAGCCTGGGACAGCGCGTTCTGACCAGTGGCACCATCCAGAACCAGCAAGGTCTCATGGGGGGCGCCGGGTATTTCTCGTCCGATAACCCGGTGAATCTTCTTCATTTCCTCCATCAGGTTGACTTTGGTGTGCAGTCGTCCCGCCGTGTCGATGATCAGAATCTCGGTGCCGCGGCTGACTGCCGCCTTGCAGGCATCAAAGACCACTGCCGATGGATCGGCCCCCTCCTGATGGCGGATAACCTGTACCCCGGCACGTTCTCCCCAGATTTCGAGCTGTTCTGCCGCAGCAGCGCGGAAGGTGTCTCCGGCAGCCAGCAGCACCTTTTTCCCCTCTGCCGCGTATTTTGCTGCCAGTTTGCCGATGGTGGTAGTCTTTCCGACCCCGTTCACCCCTACCACA
>CAZOTC010000442.1:0-2031 GCA_964582605.1 uncultured Geobacter sp.
CGATAAAGGGCTTACCACTCTATCGGACGTTGAAACCAAACCCTTGATTGAGAACACTACCTAGTGCAGAACCTCGCATTGTCCTGTCAAACCGAAATTTTGACCAGCTAAAGGAGTGTGATGTTGCACTTAAGTTCTGGTTGCCAGAATATGTTGAACGGATGATTGACAGGATGTGCAGCTTTCAGGACACCAGTGCTTCCGACCTGATTCGCCAGATCCTCTTCATTCATCTGTATGGTCGATACGATCTGTTCGGTTTGATTGAGCGGCAAGACGAAACCTACAATCTCCAAACCAGAGAGAAGGTTCGATTTTCGTTGAGACCAAATACTTTTGAGGAGGAAGTGGCGATCTCCATTGAGGAGAAAAACAAACGGAATATTGCAGACGTTAAGGTTTGGGTTCCCTCAAAAATGAAGGACGATATTAGGCAGTTGGCCCAGAAAGCTGGTAAAAAACCTTCAGTCTACGTCAGGGAACTTATCATCATCCACCTATTCGGACATATACCACCCAAAGGCATTTCTCCAACAGAAAACCCACCAGAAAGATTTAACGAAGAAGTGTTTTCTGAGCAATAAATTTCAATAGGGGAAGTTTTTGACCACACTATTAGGCGGCGTTACTCTCAATCACACGAGAATAGCGCCGTTTTCTTTTCTGCTCAAAAAAACTTAACAGTGGACACTCTATGGGGAGGGTCCACTGATAAAGTAACCGTACAAAGCAGGCTAATAGTCCAAAACGACATTTACTGTCACACCTCCGTTCTATGGTCAGATTAGATACAACACACCCCCTGTTTTGATGACAAGGAGGCCCACTATGAACCCACTAGACCTGATCCGCGCCGATGTCCATCACCTGAGAAACACCCTTGAACAACCTGTCCGTGCCATCGGCATTGACCTGGGCACCACCAACTCAACAATTGCCGAGATTATCTATGACCCGGCCAGCCCGGTGCTACCGGAGATCCGCTGTCTGGCTGTGGAGCAGGAAACAGATGGTCGCAGTTGGTGGAGCCCTCTGGTCCCTTCAGTTGTGGCAATCTATGAAGGCAGGAAACTTGTGGGCGAAGGTGCCCGCAGGTTACGGCCTCTTTTTCGACGGAACGGCTTGATAGATAAGGGCAACTTCTTTTCATCCAGCAAAGATGACATGGGGTTGAAGCTTACCTATCAGATGGCGCCAGGCGGGTATCGCTCTGCTGCCGAGGTAAGCGGGCGTATCCTTGAGTATCTGTATCAGGCCGTGCTGCAGGACAAACCGCTTGAGCCGGACTGCGTGACAGTCACCGTACCGGCATCATTTCAAACCGCCCAACGTGATGACACGATGAAGGCGTCTCAGCTTGCCGGGCTACGACTTGGCAAGGGTGATCTGCTGGATGAACCGATAGCAGCCTTCATAAACTATCTTCACGAGAAGGCCGGAAACTCCCTGATTCCTCCAGGCAGCACCTCAAATATGCTGGTATTTGATTTTGGTGGGGGAACCTGTGATGTAGCCATTTTAAGGCTTTCCTGTGATGAAGATACAGAGCAGCTATCTGCCGCCTTGGTGGCGGTATCCCGTTATCACCGCCTGGGTGGCAATGATATTGACCGGGCTATCCTGTACGACGTGCTGCTACCTCAGATAATCAAACAGAATAATCTCACCCGCTCCAGCCTTGATTATGAAATGAAGAAACAGATCATAGAGCCGGGCTTCATCGGCATAGCCGAGCAACTCAAGATTTTAGTCTGCGAAAAGTTCGATGAATTTATGGAGGGTGAGTGGGATGAGGAAGATCAAGATAGTGAACCAGCCTGTATCATTCACGGAAAAAGTGTTTGTAAACTACCAGACGGCAGCAGCCTGGTGCTTACCAATCCTTCGCTCTGCTTCAGTGATTTTTACGATTTGATGGAACCTTTCCTTGATGACGGCCTGCTGTTTGTCAAAGAAACAGAATACCGCCAGACCCTCTCCATCTTTGCACCTATCCGTGATGCTCTGGACAAAAGCGGGCTTGAAGATAAC
>CAZOTC010000443.1:0-2030 GCA_964582605.1 uncultured Geobacter sp.
GGGCATCCGGCTGATACTGCAACCGTTTCATGGCCCGGTCAACCAGCCTCAGACGCGGGTCATCGGCCAGCGGGGTATGTTCACAACAATCTCCGGACATACATAACTCCTTTGTAAAATCATCTGTATTCCGTGTGGCTTTAGATACAACCAATTTGACTATTGTCAAGTCAGCTTTCAAGATTGTAACTGATTTGTAAAATCAGGTAGTATTCAGTCGGAATGGAGGTGCTGACATGCTGCAGTACAAGGTGGTTGAACTTTCCAATGTGACCGAAGAGGCCATTGAAGTGGCCCTGAATGAGAAAGTAGCTGCCGGTTGGCAGTTTGACGGTATGCAGTTTGCCATGCGGGAGAGCAGCAAACGCCCGTCCATGGCCTTTCTGCTGTTTACACGGGAAGAGGAACCATGAAAAGGGTCTGCCTGGATGGAGGGTGCTTATGAAGCCAACATCATTAGTTTTCTTCTACCTGGTTATTCTTTCCGGTTGTGCCTCCGTCCGGACGGATCAATCCCCTCCGGTTAAGGTTCGAACAGAAAGTTGCAAAACACTCAGCAATGCAGAAATAGCACAGTTATTTGACCGCTGGAATCAGGCACTGCAAACCGGCAGTCCGCAGAAGGTTGTGGCAAACTACGCAGAGAGTTCAATTCTATTGCCCACTGTTTCAAACAAACCTCGTCTGACGCCAGCCGAAAAAGAGAATTATTTTCAGCATTTTCTGGAGAACCGCCCATCCGGCAATATTGACCTGAGATGGATCGAAACAGGTTGTAATACTGCCGTAGATGCAGGGCTCTACACCTTTACGTTTGCCAAAACCGGAGCAAAAGTCAGCGGACGTTATACCTTTACCTATCGCTGGAACGGCTCTGAGTGGCTGATCACCAGCCATCACTCTTCAGCCATGCCTGAAAAAAATCTACATGAGTAATCAGCGACTTCTGTATGGTCTCAATACTGCCGGTACGTTCTTAATTGTCGATCAGTATTCCATCCAAAACGGCTTGCAGAACTTGCCAGAACAAGCTAATCTTGATGCGCAATAATTATGCGCATAAGGAGTGCGATATGCAGACAACATTATATGACACCAGCGCCCCTAAAAAACCCACCAATGTCAGTATTAATCGTGATCTGCTCCAGCAGGCAAAAAAACACCAGATTAACCTTTCACAGGCGTTGGAATTGCGACTGGCAGAGCTGCTGCGTGAGCAGAGACAGCAGCAATGGCTGCAGGAAAATCAGGAAGCGGTTGAGGCGTACAACCGGCGCGTTGAGACTAACGGTCTCTTCAGTGATGGTGTAAGGCGGTTCTGATGGCACAGTTTGACCTCTACATCAACCCTAATCCTGGAACCAATCAGTCAATTCCCTTTCTGCTGGACGTTCAAACTGATTTTTTAAGTAATCTGGCAACACGGGTAGTTGTGCCGCTCTATACAGCAACGGCTTTTGGTAAGGCAGCAACGCAACTGAACCCCAACTTTTCTGTCCAGCAGGAAACCGTGGTGCTATCAACGTCAGAACTGGCCGGTGTTGCAATCAGTAGCCTCGGTGACAAGGTCGGTTCCCTCAAAGAACATCGCCAGGAGATCATTGCAGCCCTTGATTTTCTGTTCACCGGCTTTTGATACTCCGCCCTCTTTTATTTACTAACATCGCACCAGTATATTGGATCCCAAATGAACAACACCCTCTACCTGATCGACGGTTCCTCCTACCTCTACCGGGCTTACTTTGCCATCAAGCGGCTCTCATCACCCAGCGGCTTTCCAACCAACGCCATCTATGGCTTTACCCAGATGCTGCTGAAGCTGTTAAAAGACCACCAGCCTCAACATCTGGCGGTGGTATTCGACGTGGGACGGGTCACCTTCCGCACTGAGCTGTACCCGGCCTACAAGGCCAACCGCGAAGAGATGCCCGCCGACCTGCGCCAGCAGGTGGGGCCGATTCGTGACCTGGTGCGGGCCTTCAACATCCCGGTGGTGGAGCTGGAGGGGTACGAGGCGGACGACCTGATCG
>CAZOTC010000444.1:0-2003 GCA_964582605.1 uncultured Geobacter sp.
AAAACGTTGGTACAGGAAAACAAGGGCAAACAGCTTTCGGGTCTGGTTCTTGATCTCCGTAATGATCCCGGCGGCCTGCTTGATCAGGCAGTCAGGGTATCTGATCATTTTGTGGAAAACGGCAAGATGATTGTCTATACCGAGGGACGCGAAAAAGAGGCCCGGATGCAGTTCACTGCCAGTTCACGTCCCAAGGAACCGGACTATCCGATCGTTGTACTGATCAATGGTGGAAGTGCCAGCGCCTCTGAAATTGTTGCCGGCGCACTGCAAGACCACAAACGAGCCATAGTGATGGGGACCCAAAGCTTTGGTAAAGGTTCAGTCCAGACCATTATTCCGCTCGCAGATGAGGCAGGTTTGCGTCTTACCACAGCCCGCTACTTTACCCCTAATGGCCGTTCAATACAGGCCAAGGGAATAACCCCTGACATCATTGTTGAACAACTTGAGATGCCAAAGCAGTCTTCCCGTAAGGAATCCATGTTTATCCGTGAAAAAGATCTCGAAAATCACTTTGAAAATGCTGATGGTGATAAAAAATCTGATGACAAGAAAGACGAGGTCAAAGACACCGGCAAGGAATCTGCTGACGCAAAGAAGGCTATTGATCCGCTAAAGGTTGATTATCAGCTGGTACGCGCCCTTGACCTGCTGAAAGGCTGGGAAATTCTCAAAAAAATTGGGCCGGAGAAACGTTAGGTGGCCCTTAAAAATCAACGGCCACGTGCCAACAGATACAAGAAAAGCGGCAAGGGCAGATTCGCCCTTGCCGCTTTTCTTGTCTGCTTCTTTTTGCTGCTGACAGGGGGCTATCTCCTGCATCGTCATCAAACGCAAAAATCACCACTTCGGATCACCTCTAAACAGATCGTACAGAAACCGGCTCCACACAGGAAAATATCGACGACAGCATCCTCTCCTGCTGCTGACGATGCTACACAAAAAATCAAGCAGGACTATCACACCGGAGATATCCGGACACCGGCTAACACCTCCCCCCAGAGACCGCAGACTGCAACCGGCACAGGTAAACCAGAACTTGTCATTCTAATTGATGATATGGGCAGTTCACTCCAGGAGGCACAGGCCTTGGCAAACATTGGGGTAACGGTCAACTTCGCTATTATTCCAAGCCTGCGCCAGTTCCGTGAGGTAGCTGACTTTGCTGCTAACAAAGGGATTGAGGTATTGATCCACATTCCGATGCAGTCCAAAGAATATCCCCGACGACGCCTTGAAGCAAATGGGCTGTTGCTGGAACACAAGAATGAAGAACTACAGAGCAGAATGTCAGGTTACCTAGAAGCACTACCGCAGGCAGTTGGTGCAAACAATCATATGGGGTCAGGATTTACGGAAGATACTGCTAAAATGCGGGTGGTGCTGCAGGTTCTTAAGCAAAATGGACTTTTTTTTCTGGACAGCATCACCTCACCACAGACCGTCGGATCCAAGGTTGCGGCAGAATTGGGGATGCATCATGCAAGAAGAGACGTATTTCTTGATAATGAACAGAATGAGAGCTATATCAGGGGACAGCTTGCTCAGGCTGTAGCCCGTGCAAGAAAAAACGGTCGTGCAATAGCCATCTGTCACCCGCATCCTGTGACCATCGCCACCTTAAGCAAGGCCTTGCCTGAGCTGAAAACACAAGGTGTCACACTGGTGGCTGTAAGCAGAGTGGTAAAGTAACCTTCTGACGGTCGAACCTTCTCTTAGCGTCGTACAGAGCGTATCTCCGTAATACATACCGCCAGATCTCCACCTGGACGTCGAATCGTCACTTCATCATCAATCTGTTTATTCAGTAGAGCCTGTCCCACTGGAGAGTCGATACTGATGACCCCCTGTTTTACATCAAACTCATCCGGTCCACCCAACTGGTAGCAATAACTGTTGCCATCCATATCCTCATAGGAAACCCAACAGCCAAAACAGACTCGTGTCGGATTGCGCGGAGGAGCAGGCGCTATTTCCAGGACTTTCAGGCGTGATCCCAG
>CAZOTC010000445.1:0-1996 GCA_964582605.1 uncultured Geobacter sp.
CAGCCCGCCAAATGGTGGCGGGGATTGATGATCTGCCCACGATTCCTGTGGTGGCGACCCAGGTTTTGCAGTTGCTTGACGATCCTGATGTCAATGTTGACAAGGTAGCAGACCTGATGCTGACCGACCAGGTTATGACCGCCAGGGTCATGAAAATGGTCAACTCACCAATCTACCGCCCTTCGCAGGAAATAACCTCTCTCAAGCGGGCACTGGTCTATCTGGGGATTCGTCACATCAAGGAAATTGCACTCACCTCGTCATTTATCAGCGCCTTTGAAGACAAAGGCGGCGTGATTGATATCAGCACCTTCTGGGCACACGCCTTCGGTGTCGGCATGGTTTCCAAAATCATCGCTGAAAAGATCCGCTACCCGGACGTTGAGAAGGCATACCTTGCCGGTATTGTCCATGATATCGGAGAAGTGGTGCTGAGTTACTATCAACCGGAAACCTTTGCCAAGATACTGAACGACATCAAGGCACATCCGGTACGTCTTGTCGATCAGGAAGAAGCGGTGTTTCAGACAACTCACAATGAAATCGGCTACTGCATGGCCGAGAAATGGAATTTCCCTGAGGCTTACCGCGAGGTCATTCTGTATCATCACACCCCGCGCGAGGCGACCGACGATCCGGTACTCTGCTCAATTGTCAACCTGGCCGACCTGTTCTGTTCAGTCAGGGATCTTTACTACGGCGGTGATGTCTGGGCAGGCTTCAACCTGTCTGAAGAAGACGGCTGGGCCATTCTCAAGGAGCAGCACCCCAATCTGGCCCAGTTCGACATTGAGCGCTTCTCCTATGAACTTGATGATGCCGTACCGGTTGTCAAGGAACTGGTAACATCCATTTTTAGCAAGGAATAAGCGGAGGCATGATGCTTTCTTCATCATCGGGGGCCAAAACCCGTGTTCTGATTGTCGATGACTCTTCTTTCATGCGCATGGCCATCAGGGGTATCCTGACCAAAGAGCCGTCTATAGAGGTGATTGGTACCGCCAATGACGGGGTTGAAGGGGTTGAAAAGGCGATTGCCCTGAAACCTGACCTGATCACCATGGATGTCGAAATGCCGCGTATGGACGGCATCTCTGCCCTGAAACAGATTATGGCCAAGGCACCGACCAAGGTCCTGATGGTCTCAACCCTGACAAATGAAGGTGCAAAGGCCACCTTTGAGGCGTTGGACGCCGGGGCCCTTGACTACATTCCCAAGAACGTCACCGACTCATCGGAAGCGCAAAACATCTTTCGCGAAGAACTTCTGAAAAAAGTACGTGAAGCGACCAGATCACACATCATCCGTCCTTCATCAGGCATCGCAATGCCACCGCGAACCACCGGTTTTTCTGTTCCTCCACCACGTTCGACAGCTGTCAAGACGTCTAAAATCCACACCAAGAAGATTACGCACGTGGGTATCGGCGCATCCACCGGTGGCCCGGTGGCACTGCAGGAGGTTATCTCCCGCATCCCAATGAACTTCCCCTATGGCATTGTAGTAGCTATTCACATGCCCAAGGCCTTTACCGGGCCATATGCCGACCGCCTGAATGCCAAATGTTCCATTACCGTCAAAGAAGCCGTGGATGGGGAACAGGTCAAACCAGGCACGATCCTGGTTGCTCCGGGCGGCATGCATACCCAGATAGTACGCGGAGGAGGCGGTCTGGTTGTCAAGACCGCTCCAACCTCTGCCTATCCCCAATACGTCTATATCCCATCGGTTGACCTGATGATCTCATCAATGGCTGAGGCAACTGCAGGGTCTATGCTGGGTGTGGTGTTGACCGGTATGGGTAATGACGGTTTTAAAGGGATGCAGCTGCTGAAGCAAAAAGGAGGCGTAACCCTGGTACAGGATGAGGCGACCTCCACCATTTATGGTATGCCCAAGGCCTGTGTTGATGGCGGTGTGGCTGACGAGGTGCTGCCTCTGGGTCAGATCGGCTACGAGATTGGTAAGTTTATGGGATAAGGAATTCCCTTTTAG
>CAZOTC010000446.1:0-1988 GCA_964582605.1 uncultured Geobacter sp.
CTCGACCGTCTTGAGCTTTCACGACTGATTCCTCATTTCACCATGCTTGCGTTTGGTCGTGATGAGGTGATTGTGCATCAGGGCGATCAGGGGGATTGCCTGTACCTGGTCATGTCCGGTGCCGTGCGGGTTGTCCGTCACGGTGCAGATGCCAGTGCCGTTGATGTGGCCATACTGAAGCAGGGAGAATGCTTTGGAGAACTGGCGCTGCTGACCGGTGAGGCCAGAACTGCGGATGTTATTGCGGTAGACGACCAGACCACGGTTTTTCGTCTTTCCCGTGAACGGTTCAACGGGCTTCTTAAACAACACAACGCGCTGGCTCTGAAGATAGCTTCCATCCTGGCAAAACGGATCAGCCGCACTAACGGGCAGGTTGCCAATGGTGAGCAGGCGGAAGTTCTTCATACATCTGCTTCAGGCGGCGATGAGGAAATGCATGAACTTCCGTCGTCAGCAGGGTTGCGGGCAGGTTGGAGCTTGGGGGTCAAGCTGCGCAGCCGCCGGTTTATCAGTAGTGCGCTCTCTGTTGTGCTCTGTACGGTTGTTGCGTTGCTGCTTTCCAGAACCGGCATGACCTATCAGCAGATTACCCTGGCTGTACTGCTGCTTGGTGCAACCGTGACCTGGAGTTTTGACGCCTTTTCCTACCACGCCGTTGCGTTGGCCTTGCCGCTGGCAGCGGTTGTTTTACATGCGGCAACACCGGCGCAGGCATTCAGCGGTTTTTCCCATCCCTCATGGTTTCTTGTGCTGGGGGTGTTTGCTGTGTCAGCCGCCATCTCAAAGACCGGGCTGATGTATCGCCTGGTGTTGTTGGTGGTTAGCCGCTTTCCAGCCAGTTACCGTTGGCAGAGCTTTGCACTGGCGTTTTCCGGCATGTTTCTGACGCCGATTATCCCGTCATCCAACGGCAGAGCGGTTTTAGCTGGTCCACTGGTAGCGAACCTGAGTGAAATACTCCGATTCCGCAGAGGTAGCGCCGGTTCAATCGGCATGTCAATGGCTGCGCTGCTGGGCTTTGGCCATATGTCGTTCATGTTTATGAACGGTACTGCAACCTGCCTGCTGGCCTTTGGACTGTTGCCACAGCAGGTCATCAACCGTGTTACCTGGGGCAGCTGGTTACTGGCTGCCTTGCCCCTCGGTCTGGTGTTTTTCGGAGTCTCGTATCTGGCGGTCTTGATCCAATACCGCCCCAAGGTACAACGCACCTCCGGCGTAAATGTGGTTGCCAGACAACTTGAAGCGCTTGGCCCCTATAGTGAGCATGAACAGATAACCATTCTGCTGGTAATTGCATCACTGCTCGGGTTTGTTACCCAGTCGTGGCATCATGTTAATGGCGCGTGGATTTCGCTGACCAGCTTTTTTCTGCTGTTTGCCTTTGGTGTCTTGTCGGAGCGGTCGGTCAGGGCTGATATTGACTGGAACTTTCTGCTCTCATTCGGTGCGCTGGTCGGCTTTGGCGGGGTGATCTCGTCCAGCGGGTTGAGTGGCGTTATGGCGGAGCATGTGGCGCCGCTTCTGCAACAGGTCAAGCAATCTCCCTATACATTTCTGCTCTCCGTATCGCTTGGTATGTTTTTACTGCGGTTTGTCCTGCCGCTTCCTGCTGCACAACTGGTTACGCTGTTGTCTGTACTTCCGGTGGTGGCCACCACCGGCATTGACCCGTTTGCACTTTGTCTGACCGTGTTGATATCCGGCAACCCCTGGTTTTTTCCGTACCAGAACAGTGTCTACCTTAATCTGCTGGAAGCAACCGAGGGAAAGGTGTTTGATCATCACCAGACCAGAAAAGCAGCTATTGTGCATGTGCTGGCGGCACAGGCAGCCATTCTGGTTTCAATCCCGTATTGGCAGTGGTTGGGGCTAATCAGGTAGATTTTAACCTGAAAATTGTATTTGGCCGCAAAAGAGCGCAAGGAAACTGCGTATTCCGGTGAATTCGGCCACCGTTCCGGTTTGAATCCGGCCGCTGTTCC
>CAZOTC010000447.1:0-1984 GCA_964582605.1 uncultured Geobacter sp.
ACAAGGCCCATATGAAGCTGGGTTGTGCCAAATGCCATGAAGGTACTCCCAAGAAAATTGAAATCAATAAGGCTGTTGCTCATGACAAGCTTTGCGTCAAGTGCCACAAGGCCGAGAATAAAGGACCGCAAGGGTGCAAGGATTGCCACAAGAAGTAACCGTCTTCTGTATGTAGTTGAGGTGTTCAGAAGGGTCAGCATCAGCTGGCCCTTTTTAGTATCTTTTTTTGATCTTCATCAATCAGAAACCGGAAAAACTGCTACCTATTTTTCAGAAGATACGCTATAAGTCCATACAAGACATAAATGGTCGTTAATTGTTGTCTGCATGCACCACCCATTCTTCAAGCTAACGGAGAGTTCTGTGAGTACCAATCAACGTAGTTTTATCCAGCAGGTATGGGATTTTTTCTGTTCGCTCAAGTTGACCCTCTTTCTGCTGATTACCCTGGCAATTACGTCAATTATCGGTACGATTATCCCCCAGTATCCCAATATTGATGAGCGTTACTGGGCAACTATAAGTGCCGGACGCAAGGCGTTCTACGAGAAGCTCGGCTTCTTTGATATGTATCATTCCTGGTGGTTTCTTGCCTTGCTGGCGCTTTTCTGTGTCAATCTGATCTGCTGTTCGATTAAACGGCTGCCGCATGTATTCACATTTGTAAGTGACCCAACCACAACCCTTTCAGAAACCCAGCAGAAAATCTTTACCAGCAGGGAATTCAAGCTGCAGAGTTCGCTTGAAGAATCGCGGGACAGACTGGCTGCGTTTCTGTCGTCGCATATCGCTTCTCCTGTTATCACCCAGGTAGGGAATCAGTATCATCTGTTTTCCCAGAAAAATGCATGGTGCCGTCTGGGAGTCTATGTTGTCCACTTCAGTATTCTGGTAATCTTTGCTGGCGCGATTATTGGTAATGTGTGGGGCTACAAGGGGTTTGCCGCTATTGTTGAGGGTGATACCATCAGTACTGTCAAGGCCAGAAACGGTAAAGACATACCCTTAGGCTTTGAGGTCACCTGTAATCAGTTTACGGTTAAATTTTATGATGCTCCGGGTGGCGGCGGTCCAAGTCAGATGCCGAAAGAGTTTAAGAGTATCCTGACTCTGACGGAAAACGGTAAGGAGATACCTGATTACAAGCATGTGCGCGTTGTGGTCAATGAACCCCTGACCTACAAGGGGATTACTTTCTACCAATCCAGCTACGGGCAGGCTAATGACCCCAGTACTTTCTTCTTTACCGTAAAAAACAGAGAGACCGGCAAGACAGAGCAGGTGACCCTGCGTCCCGGTACGGAAACCCGTCTGCCGGATGGGCGGCTGGCAGCCATTGTCGACCTGACTGACAACCCGGGAGAAGGACTGGCAGCGGTGCTCGGGGTACGTAGCGGTGGGGGTGATCCCAAATTTTTCAAGGTGTTTAAAAATGATCCAAACCTTGATGATCTGCGTGGTGATAAGCTGATTTTCGCCTTTACCGGCTCTGACGCACGTATGTATACCGGTCTGCAGGTCAATAAGGATCCCGGTGTCTGGGTGGTCTGGATCGGTTGCATCATGATGTGTCTTGGCCTGTGCATTGCTTTCTTCATGTCCCACAAGCGGGTCTGGATTGTGGTGCAACACGGGTATGCGCGGATCTATGGCAATGCCAGCAAGAATCAGCCGGCATTCCTGATCGAGTTTGAGGCACTGGCTGAGGAACTTCAAAAGCAGAACATCTGAGTGGAGGAATGAACCGATATGTTGAGCGCAAAACTTTTTAATGCCACCACCATCTTTTATATGTTGTCTACCCTGGCCTTCTTCGGCTATCTGGCCGGCCGCAACAGCAAGGTCGGCCTGGCAGGCTCCGTCCTGGCCTGGATCGGTTTTGCGATCCATACCGTGGCCACCGGCCTGCGCTGGAAGGAATCCTACGATATGGGGATGGGGCATGCCCCGTTGTCCAACCTGTATGAATCGGTAGTCTTCTTTG
>CAZOTC010000448.1:0-1984 GCA_964582605.1 uncultured Geobacter sp.
GTAGAGGCAGACCTTGAGCTGAAACTGACCGATCTAGACCTGCCCCATTATCTTGCGTATCTGCCTGTTCAGGTACCGGTTAAACTAACCAATGGAAAGCTGACTCTTGATCTGAGCATTATCTACCGCATATACCAGAACAAAAAGCCGGAGCTTCTGATACAAGGGCTTACCCGTCTTGATACTATCCAGATTAAGGATACAAGCAATAATGCGCCGCTAGCCTCTTTCAAGCGTTTTGACATAGTACTGCGCGACAGTGATCTTTTCAGTAAACGGATCGCTCTGCGGGATGTTTTGCTTGACGGACTGACGCTGTATGCTGAACGCGACCATGACGGAAAGCTGAATTTTCAGAGATTGATGCCAGCTCCGGCGCCAAAGCCCAAGAAGGCGGTGACAAGTCCAGCGAAAAAAGCTCAAGCGGCGCTACAACTTGTGGTTGACAACCTAGCCCTGACTGACGGCAGCCTTCAGTTTCAGGATGCACAGCCTGCAGGCGGCTTCAAGACCCGCTTATCAGGCATCAACCTTACACTTGCCAATTTCTCGACAGTGGCAAACACAGAGGCCGCCTATCAATTTTCCCTGAACGGAGATCAGCAGGAAACGGTAGCCATTGAGGGTACAGCTGTTCTTGCACCGTTTACGGCAACCGCCCGGTACAAACTTGCACAACTGAACCTGCAACGTGGCTGGCCCTATCTGCAAAATCTGCTTGCAGCACCGGTCAAAGGCGTATTGAGCCTGGATGGCAAGGCAGCGTTTAGCGAGTCTGAAGGGGTTTCCGTCACTGATCTTACGCTCAACCTGAAAAATCTCGCTGCAGAGTATGGAAACAAAGATGGCGCCAGGCTTTCCAGCCTGGATATTTCCGGTGTTGAATTCAGCCAGAAGGAGAATACGGCATCAGTCAACGAAATCAGACTCGGCAAGGGCACCATACAGATTTCCAAGGAGGCTGACGGCACGCTCTCCGCGCTATCACTGTTGAAAACGACTTCACCCGCTGCAGCGCCTGCACCAAAGGCCCCTAAAAAGTCAGGCACAAAACCGCTCACCTGGCAGATCAAAAAAATTATCGTAGCCGGATTGGGCACGACCTTCATCGATAAAAGTTTCAGTGATCCACCCCGCTTTACCCTTTCTAACAGCCATATCTCCATCGGCAACCTGACAGGCCCGAAATTTTCCGTCATGCCGGTCAACTTCAGCAGTACCTACGGTAACAACGCACCGTTGAAACTGGCCGGAGATCTGCTTCCCCAACCGTTCAGGTTTCACGGCTCTGTCAGTTTCAAAAAGCTTCCGATCGAAGATTTTGAACCGTATTTTCCTGAAAATCTGAACCTTTATATTCTGGGGGGGACCCTGGACAACAATATGAAGCTGGATCTTGCCATAGACAGCACAGGCAAGCCAACAGGCAGCTTTAGCGGCAGCACCGGCCTGCGTGGCTTCCATGCAATTGACGCAGTGCAGGAAGAGGACCTGTTAAAATGGGAAAGCTTGCAACTTGATCAGATCAGCGGAAACCTGGCACCGTTTTCACTGGCTATCAGACAGATTGCCTTAAATGGGGTGTACTCAAGGATTGCTGTCCGTAAAGACGGCTCCCTGAATCTGCAGAATCTTGTCGGTAAAGAGCAGCAGAAGGCAGCAGACAAGAGCCGGAGACCGGAAAAACAAGTTGCTGCAGCGACTACCGCAACAATGGCTGCAGCGCCCAAACCGCAGATCAGGGTTGACGCCCTGACCATTCAGGATGGGACCATGGACTTCAGTGACGCCCATCTGCCCCAGCCGTTCCGCACCACATTCCACAACCTGGGAGGAAGAGTCAGTGGGTTGTCGTCTGAGATGAACTCCCGTGCCGAGGTTGATCTGCGGGGCAATCTGGAAAATTACTCCCCCCTGCAACTGACCGGCACCATCAACCCGCTGCGGGAGGATCTGTTTGTTGATCTGACCATCTCATTCAAGG
>CAZOTC010000449.1:0-1979 GCA_964582605.1 uncultured Geobacter sp.
CGAGGGCAGGAGTGGAAAGGGCAACCGGTTGGGCCTGCTTGAATCATTAAGCAGGACTCTCGAAATTATAGCAATTTATACGGCATTATACGGCTTTCACGCTATAACACCTTATAAATTGCTATAAACTTCGAATGTTTCAACGCAACTGCCCAATTTAATTGGAATGGAATGTACTTCTATTGACTCCGCGCGACATTCTCGCCGCTTTTCTCCTGGTGGCAACAGCATCGATAATGATAACCACAAGGGCGACCAGGCCTATCGCTGTTATCAACACTGTTTGTGGCAGCATGATAACCATCCTCTCTGTTGGGTGTTGTACTCTCCTCTCTAGTGTGCGATAGCAGCCGTCCGCGCATCAAGGATGAATTCTGCGAGGACATTGGTGAGGCGCTCAAACGAGCAAACCAAATTTGGCGTCAGAAAAGGAGGAAGGGGTATGAGGAACAGCGTGAAAAGCAACCGTTAAGCAAAACTTAATAGTTCAAACCGCCTTGCTGACGGGTTTGACGGGTTCATGGTGGGTTCAGCGACACGTGCAAGTTTACAAACAGTGGAAATATTGAGACAGAATGGTCCGCTAAAAAGTGGTGAATTATTTCCCGTGTCGCTTTTGACGGTAGATCAGATAAACAACACCCGCGCCAAGAGCAATCACCACTGACATTGACCACAAAAAAGCCTCGAACGGTATCATTTTCAACCTCCTAATGGGGCTGTGCCTGGAAACTGTGACAATTTGTCACGGCTTCACTGGTATTGACTGCGTATACCTCGCCTTACCCCGCTCCTGCACATGGCTGTACTTGGCCGCCATGGCGATACTTGCATGCCGGAGCGTCTCCTGCACCACCTTGACGTCCCGGGTCGCCTGGTAGAGCAGGGCGCCGCAGGTATGCCGCAGGGCATGACAGGCCCGACCCTTCTTGGCAATACCGGCCTTCAACAGCATCGTATCCATCCATTTTGACAGGCCGATTCTGGTGATACGCCCGCCCAATCTGCCGGATTTACCCAATGACACAAAGACAGGCTCTCCGTCCTTGTCGGACAGTACCGGCCCCCCTGGATCAGGTAGTCACGGATACAGGCAACCGTGTCTTCACGGGGATAGATATACCCATCCTTTCCCTTGCCATGTATCAGGATCCGGACGCCGGTGTCGGTCTCTTCGATATCCTCCACATTGGCCCGGCAGATCTCGACCCGGCGCAAACCCTCCAGCGTCATCAGTGCTGCCATTGCCCGGTCGCGCAGATTCTTCAATTTATGGTCATGGGGGATTGCTTCAAAGAGCCGCTCTGTCTCACCGGCAGTCAGGCACTTGATGATTTCGCTATCGGCAGTCCGCTTTCGGGGTGCCTTCACTCCGGTCACTGGATTCTTGTCCAGCAGCCCCCGCGAGACCGCTCCATCATAAAATCGGCGGACCGTTGTCAGCTTCAGGCTGATGGTGGCGTGGGCGGCTTCACTCTTCACCAACTCCTGGCGGAATGCCTTGATATGGGTGGTGGAGGCTGATCCGGGGTCAACACCATTCACCCGACACCAGGCAAGCCAGTGATTCAGATGTGAAATATAGGTGGCAATCGTGTCTGGCCTTGCATCACCATTGGCCACATCCAGGGCAAACCATTCTGCAGCCTGATCGATCAGATTGTTGAGTTCAACCGATACTAGCAGGATTTCAGGTATGGTCGCCGGAAGGTCAACCTCCGTATTTAGCCCAGAATCGATTTTTACTGATTCGGCCATACCTCAGGTACCCCTCAAATTTATATTGTTTGGCCCCAAAACAACCATATCCTGATGTTGGTACAGCGTAAGTGCTGCATCGACATCTTCAGGATCAAGATCAGGAGCTACTCCGAAAATCAGATGTTCAACCTGCGATTGCCGTTCATAAAAGTACAAGCCGGCATGTTTCTGCACAACATCCCGTACTGATGACACGGTGCTTTTTGGTACAAACAGGT
>CAZOTC010000450.1:0-1978 GCA_964582605.1 uncultured Geobacter sp.
GAAACACCCTTGATAACCTTCTTAGCGGTTTGGGTGGCAATGACCTGTTAGATGGTGATTCCGGTATTGACTCCGCTGCGTACCTTGGCTCCCGTAATAATTTCAACATTGGCAATATAGCTGCTGATATGTGGTCAGTGGTTGATATAACCGGCTATGAAGGGAGTGACGAACTCCTCAATGTTGAACGCCTGATTTTTGGTGATCAGAGTGTAGCTCTTGATTTGTTCGAAAGTGGGCATGCTGCTCAATCTGTTGAGCTCATAGGGGCTTCACTTGGGACTTCCTACCTTACACCAGCCTATGTCGGCCTTTTTCTGGATCTTTTTGATGCTGGATATAGCATGGTATCCATCGCCAATGCCGTTATCAGCACGGACCTTTTTCAGTCCATGGTTGGCCCAGCCAGTAACGCTAACTTTGTAAGTACAGTAGTCAAAAATATTATTGGGGTTACCCCAGATTCATCACTAGTAGAGCATCTGGTGGTCCTCCTGCAAGGTAGTGGTGGTCAACTCTCTCAGGCAGATTTTCTTTCAATCCTCGCTACCACGGATTTAAATCAAATTAACGTCAACCTTGTAGGGCTGCGGCAAACGGGCATTGAGTATATTTGACGTTACTTCAACCAAATGCCACCGTTCATGGGTAGAGTAACTGACTCAGCCTGACTCTGGCACCGTGTCCTGTTACCTGCTGCCCCGGAGCCAGAAATACCAACGGCTCGGCTGGCGGTTGCTGCGGTTACTCAGCAAGACACTGCTGAAACTACCCCTTGCGGGTTATCCGAGGCAGCCTTCCCCGCACAGCACTTCAAACACATCTGGAGCAATACCTCTTCAAACCGAGGTTTTGTTTTGAAGCACAGAGTTTCAGATAGGGAAATATTCTGCATCTTGTGGCAAGGGATATTTGTCTATATTTTAGGGGCGGTTCTCCTCCAGCATGTTCAGCAGCTGCTGTTTGCGCTGTTGCGGATCGGAAGCTGTCGGGGAGGGGGCAGACATCTTCTTTAGCTGCACAATGAACTCACAGCCATCAGTCGGAAAGAAGTTGCATACCTGCAGATTCGTGTAACCCAATACGTTGATGTCCAGCATGACCAGATGAAAAGATGCCGGAGTAAATATCCAGTTGTGCACATCAATATACTCACTGGTTATCTGTGCCCGTTTAAACATGCTGCTGACTTCGTCAAGCCGGTGCATTGGCTGGTAATCACCAGGATGCCCGTTATGCCAGGCAACCTGCTCACCTTTTCGGGTAATCATGGAAAAATGGTCCCAGATGCTGGCCAGAGTGTGGCGCTTTCTCTTTTCTAAAAAGGCCTGAATAATACTGCCGGGTGTGCTGACTGGTCTGAAAATATCAAAACAGTAGCGATGGTCAGGAACTGCCAGACAGAGTATCCCTTCCGGCTTGAGCATAGTTTCGCACTGCTGGAGAAACGAGACCAGGTCCGGCGTATGCTCAACCACGTGGGACGCCACAACCCAGTCATAATAATCTGATTTGCCGGTCAACTCGTGGAGCGGTTCCCCGGACCAAACGTAATCAACCTCTTCTATGTTGGAAATATCAACATTCTGGGCTTTGTATTTTTCACGCAAAGCCTCTGCCGAAGCATGATCAAGCACCTCAACCCGATATCCTGCTTTTTTAGGAGCTACCGGACAATAGGAAGCTCCAATTTCAAGGCCAATACCAGTCATATCACACCCCGTAAGCAGTTTCTGGTTGCGACTGAGGGGAGGGGCAGTAGGCTGCTCAGGTGACCCTGCTCCGGTGGAGATACAGGCTGTTCCTTTTATTTTTTTCAGCAGTTTGCGAAACATGCCGTTGGTTACTCCTTGTATTGGTATACAGTTTTTCAACTGCCAGCTGCCACTGACCGGCACAGGTTCTCAACAGATGTTTCTCCCACACCTCAGCATGGCCGGCCTCCTTCATTGCCAATGCCCGCTGGATATACTGCGAG
>CAZOTC010000451.1:0-1976 GCA_964582605.1 uncultured Geobacter sp.
CGTTCCTGTTCCTTCTTTCCCTGGGTGTTGTCAAACTCCACCGGGATGCCGTCGCGGATCAGGCTGTCGATCTCCCGGTTGGCGGCGATGGGGGACATGGCGTGGCGCTTGTCGGTCAGCCGCGCCAGGGCTTCGTCGATGGCTGATTCGGGAATACATGGATTAAGCCGCAGCGCCGCCTCCTTCAGCCGCTCATGCAGGATCACCTCGCGCTTGTCACTCCGCCCAGAGCGGTCGTTCAGGTCGTCCGGATCGCTGGTGTAGCAGTTGAGCAGGTCATAGCCCATCTGCTCGTGCAGCCGCTTCAGGATGGCCTGTTCAATGGCATCTTCGGAGATGAAGTTGGGCACGTCACGCCTCCTGTTCTTCTACAACAATGATTCTGGATGCCACATCCCGGAAAAACTCCTGTGACCAGATGGCCAGAGTCTGCTGATCCTTAACGAATGGGGAGACATCCTGCCTCGCCTGGTCCAGATCCAGCCGGTCAATGGCACTCTGTATCAGTTCATCAAACGCTACCCGTGTCAGACAGGCATCACCGTTCCAGTGCCCGGTCTGCCGCATCCGCTGTTCCAGATGAGCAAGGTTAAGCTGCGGATGATGGGCTGCATACCAGACCAGATCGTACCAGTCGCGTCCTTTCACCCGGTTGTTCCAGCGGCGGAAGAGCAGCGCGTGGAGCTTGCCGGCAAACAGACTGGGCAACGTATAACAGCGCACCGCAAACGGTATCGGCTGGAGCAGAAAGCGGGTCGTTGTGACAAACCCGGGCGGCGGGTCGGTATCAACCTCGATCTTGATCTTCAAAACCTGCCCCGGTGGGATAGTCTGGGCAAGCCGCTCATCGGTCTCGATCACCATCAGCTCGTTCCGCGTGTTTGCCTTGAGAAATGCCGACTGCACAGCGGTATCCACCGCCTTGTCAACCGCCTCCACCCGCAGGTTGAAACCGAAAGCCCGCACCTCTTCTTCCAGAGCCGTGCTGAAACGCTGCAGTGAAAAGTCAGCTGTCGGCGCCAGCAGAGAAAAATCCAGGTCTTCGGAAAAACGGTCCAGACCGTGCAAAATCCGCAGGGCAGTACCGCCGTAAAACGCTGCATGCTCAAAAAAACGGGCGCGCCACAGACCCAGCAGGGTCACCTCCTGGATGATCTCCCGCAATGCCCGCACCTGGTCATCCAGACTTCTGTTTTCGTATTTGGACAGCATCCTGGCTACGGCATCATGCATGGGTCGCCTCCGTCTTCCGTAGCCGGGCAACATGCTGTGCCAGCAGTTTCAGCCGTTGCGAGCGATAGGCCGCAGCAATGGTCATGAGTGCCCAGGGATCGAGCGCCGTAAGTGCCGACATGTCAATGCGCAGGCTCTCCTGCAGCAAAACCGCCAGTTCCTTCTGCGTTCTCAGTCCGCTCCCCCGTTCCGCCACCACCCGGTCGGCCAGCGCCTTTTCCGGCAGCGCCATCAGAAAGGCCCGTCCATCAGCCAGTTCGATACGGTCGATACCGATCATGTAGGCCGCCATGGGGATAGCGCGGTAGCTGAAATGTCCGACAGGGGTGTCGAAACTGCGTGACCGGCCGCAGGTGACCGAGGTGACCGTCTCGACCCGCTCCGGGATCAGGCCGTGATAATGGAGGGCGTATTCAAGGGAAACACAGGAAGGGCCGTAGATAAGATTGGCCAGCAGTTCGCGGCAATATGGGGCGCGGCGGTGCTGCTCGCCGAAGATGTAGAGCCCCTTCTTGACCCGGATGATCTCCCCCTTGCGCAGCAGGGAGGTGATCTTCTTGCGTGGGTGGGCATAGCTCCGCAACGAATCCAGGAGGATCTGGTAGTCGAACTCTTCAAAGGGGATGTGGCGGCGCAGTTCCATAAACATATCCACACAATACTGTTTTTATACATAGTAAGTCCATAAAAAAGTCACTTACCATGCAATAAACGACAACTAATGGTCACGCCTCCATGCCGGG
>CAZOTC010000452.1:0-1972 GCA_964582605.1 uncultured Geobacter sp.
GATGCAGGGGATCGAGTTCGGCGATTCTACCCTGTACCCGGTTAATGCCCGTGTGCTGAACAGCCGGGGAGTTGCCGACTACACCAACGGCATACCGCCTGACGTCAAAGCAACCGATGATCTCTCCAGTGAGCTGGGAGACCCGCAGGAAGAACTGCTACATACGGCTCTGCAGCTGCTGGATGGTAACAGAAAGAGTAAACCGGCAGCCCAGCCCTGACCTCCTCAAAAAAAAATCACCCCCTTCATTTTCTTTTTGAAAACCTCTCCTGCAGTGCCGTGAACATACTGCAGGAGGCAACAGTAATGACACCAGACCCTGGACACCGCACCATTGCCCTTTGCCCGGCCCGGCATACCTGGCGTGCCAGATCCATCAAGCCCAGCTGGCTTACCCGTACACAGGGAATCCAGACCAGACCGCAGTATCTGACACGGGAGCTGCTGCAGTATCTGATCGCACAGGTTGGTGCGCCATGACCATGCAATGCAAGGATCATCTGCAGATCGGCACCAGACAGCTGGGATGTATGAGTCAGGCTCTGGATCTCTATCTTGACCTGATTGAACCACCGGATGCTGAGTGTTGGCCACCGTTCAGACGGAGAAAAACAACGCTGATGCGTAAGTATCTGGGAAGCTGGGAACTGCTGGATCAGCAGCTGTATCTGGTGGGTATTGATGCCGAGTATCTGGACGGCACAGCCGTAACCCTGGATTCACTGTTTCCCGGTTATCCGGAACGGGTCTTTGCCCACTGGTTCAGCGGACCTCTGTATTGTTTTGAAGGCGATATCATCGGGTTGCACAACAAATACGAGCATATGTACGAAAAGGAATTCATCCTGACTCTCTGCCGGGGAAAGGTGACCGCTACCGAGACAATCAATACTGCTGAACTGGTCAGACAGGGAGAGCCGTTAGCCACTCATAAAAACGGTGTCGGCAGACTGCTGGGCAGGAGGGTCTGAGTATGGTCTATCTGGCAATCTATCTGCTCATCGGCATAGCTGTCATGGCGATTGCCACAGGGTATGCCTACCTGTCACCCCGTTACAGGTACCAAAGAATTGCCTACCGTCTGGTACATTATAATGACAAGGCTCGTTGGCGTGTCAGTGCCAACAGGGTATGGATCTTTTGTATGTGCAGTGTGATCTGGCCGTTGAGCCTGGTGGCCATGCGGATTGCGTTTCAACAGGATGATGACGACGATGAACAGACAGTATCAGAGCCGGACGATCCACCACGGCTTGAAATGCTTGAACAGCTGGACATTGAGACAGCAGCAGCACGTGAAATCATCCACGAGCCCCATGGCGGTGTTCCGGCAGTGCCCTGCGGCCACCTGAACCGGCTCTGGCTTGACTTCTGTGCTGAGATGCAGGCTGACGACCAGTTATGGGCATTCAGACAGGTAAACACAGAAGATGAACCGTTTGTGCTGGCAGAGGGATATTGCCTGATACGCAAGGGAGCCGTTGTTGCACGGATGATTACCCATGGCTGCTGTAATTACGAGCTGGCCGATATAGGAGCTGACTATGCCCGCCTTCACGCTGATTGAGAAACAGTACAATGGAAATGATCTGGTTGAGATTCTGAAGGATGAGCAGCCGTTCTGGGAGAACCTGCCGGGCGCCGGGCGACATTTCAGCTTTGGGCTGACAAAGGCCTCTGCAATCGTGAGCAGCCTGTCGATCATTGAGCTTTTTGTTGATACCAATGGTCGCTACCCGGCTGAAGGGTACTGTGTTGAGGTGGAGGACAAGCGGATGGAGCGGCGCTACCGTGTCAGCTGCAAGCAAAGCTTTTGTACGGGTAACGGTGGCCTGATTTACAGCCCGTACCTGGATATCAGCAAGGCGAGTGGAGAACCGCTGCTCAAGTTTGGCTTGCTCAAGGCAACGGCCCTGCTTGAGTTGTCGGATGAGCTTGAGGCGTTTGTGGAGTTTGGCTGTTTTTGACTGGC
>CAZOTC010000453.1:0-1969 GCA_964582605.1 uncultured Geobacter sp.
CCTTATGGTTTTTGCCGGCTGCCACCAGAAACGGAGCCAGCATCCCTTTATGGGCGGCAGCCTTGTCAGCAGCCTTGGGATCACCCAGGTGGCAGTCTACGCAGTTCGGCTTACCCTTCATCCCCACTTCCCGATCGACCTGAGCCGGGTCAAGGTACATCGCCTCGGCCCCCAGCTCTTTCAGTTTGGCCCGGTCGCTGTGGCAGTTAACACAACTTGAGCCTGCATCAAAGCACCACGCAACAGAGCCTGTCAGCAGCAGGATCAGCAGCAGCCCGATTGTCCTCATGATATCCTCCTTGAGATGTAATTCCACTTCCACTTCAAGGCGCGACCTTTGTGGCTCGTCTTTGGCTCCCCGATGTACTGCACGTACACCTGCGTCGCCGAACTCTTCACTGTCTTGCTGTCACCCTTGAACTGGAACCGGACTATGAAACCGATTATAAACTTACATAATGTGTGCCACATTTAAAACATCAGTTATTTAAGATTGTTGCGTAATGACTAAAAATGGCGTAGGTTGTTTGGGTGCAATTTGCACCTGATTTTGCCTGATCTGTCCTTGTTTTTGGGTGCAAACTGCACCGTGGAGTTGCCATGCAACGACTTGGAATTCGCCGCAAGACCCTGATTGCCCTGTTAGGGGTGGCCGTGCCTGCCCTGATCGCCTTCTCTGCCCTGATTATCCTGACCACCGCCCATATTCTGCAGCAAAACGCCGGGCGCCAGGTCAGCTCCCTGGCCACCCGTTCTGCCCAAGGGTTGGCAGAACTGGTTGATCATTCACAGGCAACCTTGCGCACCATGGCTGCCTCGCCGGAGCTTGACGCCTTCCGTGCTGCCGCACGTGCGGGCAACCAGCTGCAGCTGAAAAACGTGCTTGGACGGATGGAGCAGAGTTTTCTGGGCTGGCAGAAGCTTGATCCCACCCTGCAGGCGATCCGCCTGATTGATCCGGCCGGGCATGTGCTGGTCAAGGTCAAGGAGGGCAAGGTTAATCAGGCGGTTGGCCCTCCGCAGCAGCCCTATCAAATGCCGGCGGTACACTTTGTCGGTGGCAGGGATTTCTTTCAGGCAGCCCTGCAGTTGCCACAGAACAGCATCCTGATTTCCAACCTGGAACGGGGCAAGATTGATGAAGAAGAGGCGTTCTGCCCCGCCATGGTCAGGTTTGCCATGCCACTACTGGCTGGTAACAAGCGGGTAGGGGTGCTGGTGATCAATGTCTGGGGTGAACAGGCCGGTCGCTTGATCAACCGGGTCATTGCCGAGCAGGAGGGGAGTGCCTTTCTGGTGGAGCGCAATCCGGCTGACAAAAAGCGTAACGGTATCTATCTTTTTCACCGCGACACGGCCTGCGAATTTGGCGACCAGACCGGCAGTCAGCGTACGGTCCTGAACGACTATCCCCCTGAAATTACCACTGCCTGGATGAACAGCGACCACGGGGTCACCCGTGACCCACGCACCAGAGATATGCTGGCCCATGCCTTTTATTCTCCTTATGGCCGACAGGATCGCGGCTGGGTGGTGGTGGTCAATGCCAAGCGGGATTTCTTTCTGGAACCCCTTGCCACCATCAAGCGGTTGACCGGTTTGTGGGCCGCGGTGGTGGTGATCCTGGCAACAGTGGTCTCGCTCTTTTTTGCCCGTTCCTTGACCCGCCCGCTGCAAGGGGTGGTGGATGGGGTGCGCCGGATGGGGCAGCAGCCCCGTGAGCGGATCAGGATTGCTGTTGGTGACGAGGTCGGTTTTCTGGCTGCCGAGATCAACCGGATGGCTGATGCCATGCAGGAACAGGCTGAAGAGAAGCTGCGGGTGGAGGAGCAGATCCGCACTACCGAAAAACTGGCCTCCATTGGCGAGATGGCTGCCGGGCTGGCCCATGAGCTGAACACGCCGTTGGGTAATATCAAGGCGTTGGCACTGCTGGCCCGCAAAGGGGTCGCCCAGGGCGGTTGTGACC
>CAZOTC010000454.1:0-1966 GCA_964582605.1 uncultured Geobacter sp.
AAATTCAGCCGTGGTCATGGCGTCCATTCTGCCTGCAAGAGCGGCGATCGTGATGGCATCCCGCATGGTGGTAGTGATCTGCATGAGATGGTGCCCTCCTCAATAATAGGCTTCAAAATCTGAACAGCACAAAGCCGTCCGGCGATGCCCTGCTCCACTCTTTCCAGGTAACATACCCGTCTTTGTCCTTATCAAGCTGCTCAAAGAGGAGATGCTTCTGCTCTTCCGACAATGCTGCTGCCTTGCCATCCTTGACCAGATCCCCATGTGCCAGCTGCTGCTGCCCTTTCTGATCTTTCACAACCCCCAGATTGGCCTTCAATAGTTCATCCTTGCTGAGATGGCCGCTCTTGTCGGCATCAATCTGATTAAACAGTTTGTTGTCATCTGCATTACCGGATACCGGCACCATCAGTGCCAGCGCAATAACCACAATCACCGCCAAACGCTCCATATCCTGTCGTCTCCTTAAGACTTATAATAATTAATGTTGGTAAACTTGCACCTTGTTCAGCCGGTTACCCGCCAAGATACCGGGTCAGCTCTTCACTGAGGGTCTGGGGATGCAGCAGGCGAGCCGGAATCTTGTCACCACCAAAAAAGTCATCATGCCAGGGCTGCCGCTTGACCCAGGCCATCAGCTGTTCCCACCCCTGCCAGGTAGAAAAATCAGCTCCGTGAATATTAGTAAGCTGCTCGAGAAATGTCTGTTCGTAAGAGGCCATGGTTCCCTGTTCACTGAACTCGAATTGTGGTGAGTATACCTGCCTTCGGCCGGATGGCAACAGCCTGCAGGTAAAAATCATTGTTTTCCTGTAACCGGCTTCTGATTTTGGTCTTGCGGCTTCCGTTCAGGTTGCTTGATTTCCACGCTCGCATCCGGCTGGACCCGCAACTGACCATCAATCACCACCAACTCGTCAGCTTTGACCCCTTGTTCGATAACGGTCAGCCCTTTGTGACTGGGTCCGGTTACAACCGGGCGCATTTCGGCAGTCTTGTCCGGTCTGACCATAAACACAAACAGGCCTTTCTGTCCGGTCTGGACCGCCTGGGAAGGCACAACAAGCGCCCCCCTGTGTTCTGCCAGAATCAGGGACACCTGAACAAATTGTCCTGGCCAGAGTTTGTAAGCCTTATTATCAAAGGTGCCTTTCAGCTTGATGGTGCCGGTGGCAGGATCAACGGTGTTATCAATAAAACGGAGTACGCCTGTTTCAACTGCACCACCAGGCAGTTCCGCCTCTACACGGACCGCACCGGCGGTCATCCGCTGACGTACAGCAGCAAGAGCATTCTCGGGAAGCGAGAAGGTCACATAGACAGGTGCCATGGCGTTCAGGGTCACCAACGCGGTCTTGTTTGCCTCAACTACATTACCCCGATGCACCGTCAGATTACCAAGACGTCCTGAAAACGGCGCACGTATGGTTGTGTAGGAAAGCTGAACGCGGGCATGTTCCACAGCAGCCTTGTCCGCCTCTACATCGGCAGCTGCCGATTCCGCCTTGGTACGGTAACCCTCGGCCTGTTCATGGGTCACAATCCCGTCCTTGACCAGATGCTCGTAACGCTGATGGTCCTTGCGGGCGTTCTCCATGATGACCCGGTTACGGGTCAGCGACGCCTCGGCCTTGCTCAGGGCAGCCTGATAGGAACGGGCATCAAGCTGGAAAAGTTTCTGATTTCTGGCAACCTCTTGCCCTTCCTGAAAGAAAACCTCGGCCAGCTCTCCGGAAATCTGAGGCCGGACAACAACCGATTCAGTTGCCTCTACCGTACCGACCGCTGTCAACCGCTGCGGAATATCGGCTGCGGTTACCGTGGCAACCCGGACAGGAGCCGGAGGACGGGTACGGGATTTTTCTGTCTTTTGTGAGCATCCGCTGCCCACCACAACAGCCAGTAACAGCATGGGCAGGCAGCGCAAGGTAATGATCATGAACTCCCCCGGTGACTCAAGGCA
>CAZOTC010000455.1:0-1952 GCA_964582605.1 uncultured Geobacter sp.
GCTGGTAGAGGAGATACGTGCGATAAACCCGTCAGTTCAGTTGGCAAATGGATTGAATGATTATGTTACCTATGGCACTTGCCACAACGAGCTTAAAGGCAACGATATTCCCAGTATTGCGATTGAACCGGCTATTGATCCGATTCACGCCATAGGCGAACGGATGAAGATTGCGGATATTCAGTCGGTAGCTGATATCGCGATAAAACTTATCAAGCGGAGGGTCATTCCTGCAGAAATGCAAGTCCCCTATGACCACCATGATAAGGCCGGTAATCCGGGTGATGTCATCAAGCACGTTGCACTGGTTGCTGCTGCAGACGTAATCATGCAGGGCAAGAATGGAGCGTTTTGCTATGCCGACACCTTTGCCGGCTATGCTTTCAACCCGATACGGTCATCCGGTGAGTGGCAGGAAGGGATCGGCATTTTTGAAAAATTACCGGAAGAACCCACCAATGAGGCTATAGCCTTCTGGCGCAGTCTCTGGTCCTGTAAATACGGACTAGCCGGTTCCACCTACCCCGGATCATCGACATTCGTACGCAAACTCTGCATGAAGCGTGGTGTTCAGGCGCAATTATCGTTATGGGATACATCACCGGCAGTCATTTCCCAACTCAAGCAGACCTACTCTGATAATGAGGCCCGAATCTGCGACCGGCCAGCATCGGTAAAAGACTTTGATGCAGAGAAGCCTGACCTTCTACTGATTGACCCACCGGACCTTAGCCTTATTGCGTCCCTGCTTGCATTCGTTGAGCTATCTGATGCCGTCATCATCTGGTTACCAGTCCTCTGTATAGGTGACACTGAAACAACGGCATCAAAGATTACCAGTGATCACTGCCAGAAACAGGGTCTGCGGGTAATCACTGTGACATGGAAAAGTACCAGAAGCATGTGTGGCTGCCGACTCGTATACAAATTACCTGAAGACGCAGTCGGGGCCATGGAGGCCGCTCTTGGTGTCATAGCACATGCGAGCGGCTGGAAAGTGTCATGAAATGCAGACAGTCATCTAAGCATTCACTGTCGGAATTTTTCTTATATAGAGGTGCGCAGCGTTTGACGCTCATGATCTATTGAGTTTTACGATTTTTGATTTAATTTTATCTATTTTGAGGTACTTGTGGGCAATCAACTCTTTCTTGAGCGGTTTATCTGGTTTGATAATGAAACCCGTCATGGCCGGTATCCCAACGCCACCAAGCTGTCAGAACAGTTTGAACTTTCCACCAAAACTGCCCACCGTTCTATCGAATACTTCCGTGACCGGTTGCAGGCCCCGCTGGAATATGATGAATCCCGTAAAGGCTATTACTACACCGACTTGACCTTCCAACTGCCGGTTATGCGGCTTACCCAGGACGAACTGCTGGCGCTGCTGATCTCCCGTAAACTGATTACCGAGGCTTCAGCCGGAAGTATTGGCGATGAACTGGGAAAGATATCAACACAGCTTGGTTCGTTGCTGGCTGCCAGTCTGCCGGGCAAGGCCCACCCGGAGGACGCCTTTTCCTTCAGGTGGAAAGGGATCAATCCCACTGAACCGGTTATTTTCCAGAATGTTACTGCTGCCCTGCTACAGGGACGATTACTGTCCTTCTGCTACTACTCGCCTGCATCGTCAGTCTGTACCATGCGCACGGTAGAGCCGCACCACATGGTCAACTATCAGGGGACCTGGCACCTGATCGCCTTCTGTCATTTGCGGAATGCATGGCGTGATTTTGTTCTGGGAAGGATGACCATCTGCAAGGTGGAGCCGGACGAGTTTGCCATCCGCCCCAAACAGGAGTGGCAACCGTTTTTGCATGACACCTTTGGCATTTTCCAAAACAGAAAGAGCTTTAACGTCAAGCTCCGGTTCTCTCCGGAACGCAGCAGATGGATCAAGGGTGTAATCTGGTGTGAGGGACAGACCGAAGACCTGCAGGAAGACGGCTGCC
>CAZOTC010000456.1:0-1950 GCA_964582605.1 uncultured Geobacter sp.
CCATTGCCGAGTGGCTCTATTCCAAGATCATCAAGAAGATCAACAGCATTGTGGAGAAGATCAAGCCGATCCCGGAGGAGTTGCAGAATTTCCAGCTGGCCCTGCGCCAGACCTACTTTGCCAACTTCTCGCTGTTCCAGTCCATTCCTGACTCCTGGGCCATTGATCAGCTCTTCCCGATCATGCCGTTGCAGCGTCTGGGCCAGCGCCCGGATGTGATGGCCTCTATCGCTGATATTACCTGCGATTCAGACGGTGAGATCACCAGCTTTGTGGGGGAAAACGGACGCAGCAAGTTCCTGCCAATGCACAAGCTGAAAAAGGACGAGGATTACTACATCGGCTTCTTCCTGATCGGCGCCTATCAAGAGATCCTGGGGGATCTGCACAACCTGTTTGGTGACACCAATGCCGTGCATATCACCTTTAATAAAAAAACCGGCTACATGATTGATACGGTCATCAACGGCGATGCCACCTGGGAGACCCTCAAGTATGTCCAATACAAGGGACCGGAGATCCTGAAACACGTCCGGGACAATCTTGAAAAGCAGGTTGCCGTCAAGAAGGTCTCGATTGAGGAGAGCAGTCACTTTATCGAACTGTTAGACAGAACTCTGCTTGGCTATACCTATTTAGGAGAATAAACCATGAGTAACGTACTGATCATCGGTGCCGGCGGTGTCGGCCAGGTTGTTGCCCACAAATGTGCCCAGCGTCGTGACATATTTACCGAGATTACCCTGGCTTCCCGCACCAAGGCCAAGTGCGATGCCATTGCCGCCCAATTGAACAACAGCATCAAGACCGCCCAGGTTGATGCCGACAACGTGCCGGAACTGGTGGCGCTGATTAAACAGGTGCAGCCCAAACTGGTAATCAACGTTGCCCTGCCGTATCAGGACCTGCACATCATGGATGCCTGTCTTGAGACCGGCGTTGATTATCTGGATACTGCCAATTACGAACCGCTTGATACGGCAAAGTTTGAGTACTCCTGGCAGTGGGCATATCAGGATCGCTTCAAGCAGGCCGGCCTGATGGCACTGCTCGGCTCCGGATTTGATCCGGGCGTCACTAACGTCTATACCGCCCTGGCAGCAAAGAAATATCTGGATGTGGTGGAAGAGATTGACATCATCGATGCCAATGCCGGCAGCCACGGCCAGCCCTTTGCCACCAACTTCAACCCTGAGATCAACATCCGTGAGGTAACCGCCACCTGCCGCCACTGGGAGAACGGTCAATTTGTGGAAAGCCCTGCGCTATCTACAAAGCGGGTTTTTGACTTCCCGGAAGGGATCGGCCCGATGAACTGCTATCGCCTCTACCACGAGGAGATGGAGTCGATCGTCAAGCATATCCCCACCATCAAGAAGGCACAGTTCTGGATGACCTTTTCAGACAACTACCTCAAGCATCTGGAAGTGTTGCAGAACGTTGGCATGACCCGGATTGATGAGGTGGAGTTTAACGGCCAGAAGATTGTACCGATCCAGTTCCTGAAGGCCCTACTGCCGGATCCCGGCTCCTTGGGACCGCTGACCAAGGGCAAGACCTGTATCGGTGTCATTGCGCGCGGGCTAAAGGATGGCCAAAAGAAGCAGGTCTACATCTACAATATCTGCGATCATGAAGCCTGCTACAAAGAGGTACAGTCACAGGCCATCAGCTACACCACCGGTGTACCGGCTGTGGTGGGGGCAATCATGATGCTGACCGGCAAGTGGCATGCCCCTGGTGTCTGGAACATGGAACAGTTTGATCCAGAGCTGTTCCTTGAGGTGCTTGGACCGATGGGTCTGCCAACTGTTGTGGTTGATGAAGGTGAGTGGCCCGAGCTGTAAACCGGCACAACAGGTGTTTATTCAGATGGACAGGTGTTATGCCTGTCCATTTGTTGATTCTACGGGCTTGATCAGCCCAATCAGGACCAGAAGACTGTGACAA
>CAZOTC010000457.1:0-1948 GCA_964582605.1 uncultured Geobacter sp.
TACGCAGTCCTCACTTCCTCGTATGTTTTATACATTATCAACTGTTACAAAAGGAGAAATTTAATATGGCAACAGCAACGGCACGACACATCCTGGTGGCAACTGAAGAGGAATGTCTGAAACTGAAGACAGAGATAGAGGCCGGCGCCGACTTCGGCGAGGTGGCCAAGCTCAACTCATCCTGTCCCTCCCGGATGCGGGGTGGTGACCTGGGGGCATTCGGTCCCGGTCAGATGGTCAAGGAGTTTGACGAGGTGGTTTTTTCCGGCGAGATCGGCAAGGTACTGGGGCCGGTCAGGACACAGTTCGGCTATCATTTGATCGAAGTCACCAAACGCTGGTAATTCCGCTTCCATTTCAAGGTTCTCTCTTCGTTGGCTCGTCTTCGGTTCCTTAACGTACTGCGTGTACGCCTTCGTCACCGAATTTCTCGCCGTCTTGATAGCGTCCTCGAACTGGAACCGGAATATTGATCGTGTCTGGCGACTTCTGTCTAGCAGGTTGTTGAAAAACTATTACGGAGCCCGTCTACTACGTTGCGCGGTGCTCGCTCCTTCGCCTAACTATCTGTTATGTCTCAGTCGCTGTGCGCCGTGCGCCTTGTAGCCGTGCTTCCTCATGACGTTTTTCAGCAGCCTGCTAGGCCGCCAGCTCTTTTACCTTTTTGGCCCGTTTGGGGGTTGCTCTGACCTTTTCGGCCGGGACGCTTTCCACCAATGCCACAAAGTCGGCCGGGTCACCTGGCAGCAGGCTGGCATAATGGGAAGAGGCGATCTTTCTGATGATGCCGTCACTGAACTGAATGGTTGCCTTCAGGGCAGCCACCTCGGTTATTTTACCAACCCCCCACGCAGCTGCTCCGGGATGAATGACGACGGCTCCTGTTTTGATAATCATGGTTTCTCCTTGTCTGATCTGTTCACAGTACGCCGTTGTCGCATGAATAGATAGGCTTATTACTTTTTCTGTTGATCCCTTCTACCCAGTGTTAAGGAATTATCCAGTATGGCATTGAATCAGCAACAGCTTGCAGCGATAGAAAAAATCATTACCGAAGAGACCGGCCTCAGGCAGGGCCAGGTCAGCAATACCGTCAACCTGTTGCAGGAAGGAGCCACGGTCCCCTTTATCGCCCGTTACCGCAAGGAGCAGACCGGCGAGCTGGATGAGGTGCAGATTCGCACGGTTGAGGAACGGCTGGCCTATTTTACGGAACTGGAGGCCCGGCGTCAGACCATCCTGGCCTCGATTGATGAACAGGGTAAGCTGACCCCTGAACTGCAGGCCCGCATTGAGACCACCCGCCAGAAGACTGAGCTGGAAGATCTCTACCTGCCGTACAAACCCAAGCGTCGTACCAAGGCCACCATTGCCAAGGAACGGGGACTTGAACCGCTGGCCGATCTGATGGCAGCCCAGGAGTTGACCAGCGGCAGCGCCCTGGAGGCAGCAGCCCCGTTTGTTGATCCTGAAAAGGAGGTCCCCACACCTGAGACTGCCCTGGAAGGGGCCGGGCATATCCTGGCCGAGCGGTTGGCTGATGATGCCGATTGCCGGGCCATGGTGCGCCGCCTGACCTGGGAACAGGGGGTCATGGTCACCAAGGTTGCATCGGACAAGAAGGAGCAGGTCACCAAGTTTGAGATGTACTACGACTATCAGGAACCGCTGAAGGAGATCCCTTCCCACCGGATGCTGGCCATGCGACGGGGTGAAAAGGAAGAGGTGCTGCGGCTTTCCCTGCAGGTGCCTCAGGCCGAGATTCTGGCCGGCCTCAAGCACCGGTTGATCAAGGACGAGAGCATCTTTAAGCCTTGGCTGGAAACGGTGGCTGAGGATGCCTACAAACGTCTGATCGCCACTTCCATTGAAGTTGAACTGCGGTTACAGGCTAAGGATCTGGCTGATGAGGCGGCCATTGCCATCTTTGCCAAGAATCTGAAAAATC
>CAZOTC010000458.1:0-1947 GCA_964582605.1 uncultured Geobacter sp.
AGGGTCCTTGCCGTAGAAGGCGCCACCGCCGTGACGACCCATGCCGCCGTAGGTGTCAACGATAATCTTGCGGCCGGTCAGGCCGCAGTCGCCCATCGGGCCGCCTACCACAAAACGGCCGGTGGGGTTGATGAAGTAACGGGTGTCTGCATCCAGGAGATGAGCAGGAATAACTTTCTTGATTACCTCATCCATGACCCCTTCAACAATGGTTTCATGGGTAACGTCCGGGGTGTGCTGGGTGGAGATGACCACGGTGTTGACCCGTACCGGTTTGCCGTTGTCATATTCGACTGATACCTGGGATTTTGAGTCAGGCCGCAGAAACTTGAGCAGCCCGGACTTGCGGACATCGGCAAGACGCTTGACCAGTTGCTGGGAGAGCTGGATCGGCATCGGCATCAGTTCCGGTGTCTCATTGCAGGCATACCCGAACATCAGCCCCTGATCGCCTGCCCCCTGCTCCTTGAACATCCCTTCCCCTTCAGTAACCCCTTGCGAAATGTCCGGGGACTGACGGTCAAGGGAAACCAGCACGGCACAGGTCTCGTAGTCAAAACCCATATCTGAACCGCAGTAGCCGATCTCCTTGATGGTGTTACGGACAACTTCCGCATAATTCACGATTGCACTGGTGGTAATCTCGCCGGCAATCACTGCCATGCCGGTAGTGACCATGGTTTCGCAGGCTACGCGGGCCTTGGGGTCCTGAGCCAGAATGGCGTCCAGAATACTGTCGGAGATCTGGTCGGCAACCTTGTCCGGATGCCCTTCAGAAACGGATTCAGAGGTGAAGATGAATTTTTCAGCCATGGGTGGAACACTCCTTTTGTCAGATGGTAAGTCTCTATTGATTGTGTGTCAAAACTCGTTTGTGCTGTGACCGGCTGCTATGCTACTGATCATGGCGGGTATCATGCTGTCGGCTGCGATGGCGGATGTACAGCTGTCCCCCCAGATCAAACAGGATCAGGCCGGTAACCAGCAGCAACAGGGGGGCGTTCTGCCGGAAAAAAGCCAGACAGTTAAAAAACATATAGAGTGCTACCACTCCGGTCAACAGTCTGCGAATCCCTTTAATACCGGCTTCCGCTGTTTCTTGCTCCCCCCCGCTGATCCTGAACAGGAGCGGGGCAAGGTGATAACCCACCGAGGCGTCAAGCAAAACCAGCAGGATATTGGCACAAAAAACCGGTATCAGGAGCGTTTCAAGGGACATCATCAATCCGTTTCTGCCGTGATGTAGTTCGGCGGCAAGTCACAACCGGACGGAAGCTGGAACGGCACCGGATAGCGGATACCGGCCTTGTGAGTTGCAGCAAGTCCTGCCGTGGTTCGCTCCAGCCAGGAGAACGGAATACCGATGCACAGTTCATGATCCTGGGTCATGGCAAAGCGACGATCCCCCAGACAAGGGATCTCCACGGTTGGTTCGCCTGTCAGAGCCACCTGTGCAACTGCGCGGGAGCAGACTCCGGCATCACCGGAACTCTTCATGACAAATTCACCCCCGGACTGATACAGAAAGGCCTGTACAAAACGCATGGCCTGGGCTGAGTTGACATAGAGCACCACCAGGTCCGGCACCATTCCGTCAACCGGACGGGCCAGCGGGTAGGTCAGCAGAGCCTGTACATCAGGGGCAAGCCGGGGCATGGCCTGCTGCATGGCTGCGGCTGCAGGCTGATCCTGCTGGTAGATACCGTTGTTGACCGAGCCGTCCAGTACCCGCTGCGGGGGGGCGATTAGCCCGGCACAGGCAGCGCCCAGTACGCAATGGGCGGAATCCCGGTCAGTCAGGGTGGACCAGCTGTACATCCGGCTGTAGGCGATCTGCTGGCAGACTGTCAGACGCTGTCCCTTGACCCGGATCTTTTTCCCCTCGATCAGGGCAGTATCACGGATCAGGCTTACGCCAACAGGCTGAGTTGCTGGATTAACGGTTTC
>CAZOTC010000459.1:0-1936 GCA_964582605.1 uncultured Geobacter sp.
GCTCTGGCTGCTGACCCTGGTAATCGCCCTGCTGCGTTGGACAGCCGCAGATACGGTTGCCTGGCTGCCGCCAACACTGGCAGCCCAGGTTGGAAGCAACAGCGTGCCCCCCGCAATCCGGCTGGCCTGTTTTGTGGTGGAGCTGATTCCGCTGGCAGCGGCCTATTACGCGCTTGCTGCGTTGTATCGCATCTGCAGGGCCTATGGCGCGGGAGAGATCTTCAAGTTGGAAACCGGTGTCCTGTATCGCCGCTTTGGCAGGGGCTTGCTACTGCTGGGTGGGGCAAATGCGCTCTACACATCGCTGTTGTCTGCCCTGCTGTCTTTTGCAGTACAGGGAAAACTGACCATCTCGGTTGGCCTGAGTACCGCTGATCTGTACCTGCTGATCGTCGGCTGTGCCGTGCAGATGCTGGGGATGGTGATGGATGAGGCCTACCGGTTGCATGATGAAAACAGTCAGATTGTGTAAGGAGCAGGCATGTCGATTGTGGTGAATCTGGATATCATGCTTGCAAAACGCAAGGTCAAATCAAAGGACCTGGCGGAGCAGATCGGCATTACTGAGGCCAACTTATCACTGCTGAAGAGCGGCAAGGTCAAAGGGGTACGCTTTGCCACACTGGAGGCGATCTGCCGTTATCTGGACTGTCAGCCAGGTGATCTGCTGGAATTTCAGCCTGATGAGGAGTAACGGATAGCAGCTGGTCAGGTTGAAAGATCCAGCCTGACCAGCTGATAAAACTACAATACCGGATAGTCCGTATACCCGGCCTCCCCCGGTGAATAGAAGGTGGTCTGATCCGGGACAGCCAGCTCTTTTCCGCTTTGCAGACGTGCCGCCAGATCCGGGTTGGCGATGAAGGGGCGGCCAAAGGCGATCAGGTCTGCTGCGCCGCTCTGCAGGTCAGCTTCAGCCCGTTCAGCATCATAGCCACCGGAAAGAATCACCGTACCGCCACCGGCAGCACGGAACGCCTGACAGATGGCCTGCACAGTGGCCGGTTCCGGCTTGGGGGCCCCCATGGCCGAATGATCAACCAGATGCAGGTAGGCCAGCCCCAGCCCGCCTGCTGCGGCTGCCAGTGCGACATACTGATCGACAATGCCGTCATAGTCACCGCTCATATCGTTAAAGACACCATAGGGGGAGAGCCGGATACCGACCCGATCAGCCCCGATTTTAGCAATTACCGCAGCAGCAACATCCAGCGCAAACCGGTTACGGCGTGCTGCATCACCGCCATACGCGTCACTGCGCTGATTTGAACCAGGGTCCAGAAACTGGTTGATCAGATAGCCGTTGGCGCCATGTACCTCAACCCCGTCCAACCCGGCAGCAACCGCATTTTTTGCTGCCAATGCATACTCGGCAATGGCCTGCTCAACATGCTTTTGGGTCATCTCCCGGGGCTGGTCATAGGGCTGTTCCCCTTGGCTGTCGGTCCAGATCCTGCCGGTCATAGCTATCGCTGAAGGGGCCACCAGTTCTGCTCCCGGCGGCAGGTTGAGCCTACTTCCCACCCGACCGCAGTGCATCAGCTGCATGAAGATTCGGGCGCCACCACCATGGACAGCATCAGCTATCTGCTGCCAGCCCGCAGTCTGCTCCGCTGAAAAGGCACCGGGAATCCGGGCATAACCAAGTCCGTTGGGAGAAGGCGAGGTTCCTTCAGTGATGATCAGCCCGGCGCCTGAACGCTGGCTGTAGTATTCTGCCATCAGGCTGTTCGGCAGGTTAGCGGTGGCCCGCGAGCGGGTCATGGGGGCCATGACAATACGGTTCTGCAGCTTGGCAGCACCAACGGTGTATAGTGAAAAAAGTTTCATGGTCGTGCTCCTTTTCTGTTTTGTTCTTAATCATTATACTCTGAAACAGCATGACAACAATTGGAATATGCAGGCCATGCACGCCCCAAAATGACCTATCCTGTCA
>CAZOTC010000460.1:0-1935 GCA_964582605.1 uncultured Geobacter sp.
CCGCAACGCTGGCTTGATGCACTGGATCAGGAGGTGCTGACAGAGGCGCTGCAGTTGGCTGATGCATTACTAGAAATGCAGGAGGTGCCCTATGAATGATGACTTGAAAGAACTGATCAGCAGTGCAGATAAAGGCAGCAAACAGGCACAAAGAGAACTGATGCAGCGGGGTGATGCCGCCAGTGAAGCAGGAGACCACCAGCAGGCAGCCTACCTGTACAAAATGGCGGCCATGGCCTACCGGATGGATGCGACACGTATTGATGGTAAGTTGGCAGATGCCACCTTCAACTATGCCAGAGAACTTATGAAGGTTCGGTATTACGATGAATGGGTGAAAGAATATACGACACCCAAAGCACCCCGTATCCTTGAGTTGACAGACAAGCAGCTGGCCAGTGAAGCAAGTAGCTGCATACTCAGATTGAGAAGGGATAAGCAGTTTGGTGGAAGGGTCAACTATCTTGAAAGGGTGCTTGAGGAGAAGGGCGTCTACTTCTGCGCTCCGGGCGGCACCATTAACCGACATTTTCACGCAATGATCAACCAACGGGGAGATTTCTTAGAGTTCATGCACGACATTGATATCCGGGTGGTACTTGACCCGATCTGTGATGAGGTACTGCGGATGTGTGCTGAAGCTCAGTCAAAATCAAACGACAACCAATAAGGAGGCTGCCTATGTGGATATTTACAAATCAAGGTTTCATCTCAGCAGTTGCTGATTTCAATAATCAGGGGAATTTGCTGGTTCGTGCACGGGCCAAAAAGCACCTGACAGCACTGTTTCCAAAAGCAGAGGTAACAAAGACACCGGATGCTGATTACCTGTACCGGGCTTCAATCCCGCAAGCAGAGGTTGCCAAGGTGATTGCCGATCAGGTGCAGGCCATTGATTACACCAACTTCAAAAATTCAATTCCTGATGATGAGTATCATGCTGCCTGTTCCGGAGTCTGGCATGTGATGTATCGCTATCAGGGGGAGGTGGAACAGGAAAAAGGGCATGGCAGTAATTTATGACAACATGGTTACTTTTTCCAGACCATGGACACTCTTTGGGGAGGGTGCTTTGCTATTCTGATCCTGCGACAACCATTAAGGTTAAACGGGGGAAGGTACCATGGCATACCACAAAGAGCTGTCCTCAGACGTAATTCTTACCGACCACGCCCGCACCAGAATGTCCACCAGAGGGATCAGGGAATGGCAGATAGAGCAGGTACTGCTCTACGGACGGCAATCCCATGTCCGCAGCAGCACTGTTTACGCCATTGGCCGCAAAGAGATCAAAGAGTACGGAAAGTTCCTTGAACCCTGCGAAGGACTCCATGTGCTCTGCTCATCTGAAAGCGAAGCGGTCATCACCACCTACCGCAACCATAGCATGCGCGGCCTGAAACCTTAAAACTACTGCTACCGGGAAATTCAATGAACACGACACAAAAAAAACCGCAGCATGAACCTACACTCGATCGTTTCACCGGCTGCCTGCTGGGCGGCGCACTTGGCGATGCCCTGGGCTGGCCGGTGGAATTCTCTGACCTGAAAGGAATCAAGGAAACATTCGGCAAGAGCGGCATCCTTGAGCCGCAAGCCAATACCAATGGTCTGTTTGATATAACCGATAACACCCAAATGACCCTCTTTACCGCTGAAGGCATACTTCAGGCATGGGCAGGTGCTCGCCACTTCGGACCCCCGCCTGATTTCATCACCTGTCTGCACCATGCTTACCTGCGCTGGTTGCAGACCCAGGGTGAAGGGGGAGGGGAGGTAACCGGTGGCTGGTTACTTGGAATACCGGAACTCCATGCGCGGCGGGCACCCGGCAACAGTTGTCTCTCTGCCCTGAAGGAAAACCGCTGCGGGACCATGCAGGACAAAATCAACGACAGCAAGGGCTGTGGCGGAGTTATGCGGGTTGCCCCGATC
>CAZOTC010000461.1:0-1923 GCA_964582605.1 uncultured Geobacter sp.
GCTACTCCTATGAGTCGCTGTCATGGCGCAAACAGAACAAAAAAATGGAGCCGTTCCTGCTTTCGGTCATGGAAAAAGTCTCGGAAGAGAACACCTACAGCCATGATGGCGAAGAGTTCCTGTTTATTATGAAGGGGACCGCCGAACTGGTGCTTGAAGACCAACGCCATGAGCTGACCGAGGGGGACTGCGTCTACTTTGACTCATCCCTGCGGCACCGTCTGCTCTCTAAGGACGGCACAGAGGTCCAGGTGCTGGCGGTGGTTGCCCGGTAGTTAATCCGTTTATCTACCTTGTAGATTTCGTATGTATATTACATTGCAGAGGAAGGATGGTTCAGATGTCCAAGAAAGCGATCAAGCCCTCACTGAAGAACCCGTTTGCCCCACCGGAAACCGTTGAATTTACCATTCCCGGCGAAATTCCCGGCAAGAAGGGCGGCTATGAAGAGGCGATGAAGGAAGGTCATGACCTGATTCAGCGACCGGTCAAGTCGGTCAGTATTGCCCAGATTGAAAAGCAGCATTTCAAGAAGCGGATGACCGTCTGGGAACGGATCAAGGTGCTGACTGAGAAGGAACCCAATGTCCTGTTCCAGAACTGGGGCAAAAACCTTGACGGTGCCTCGCTGGTAACCGGCATTTTGAATGTGAATGGTCGTGACGTGGCACTGTATGGACATGACTTTACCGTACGTGCCGGTTCCATTGATGCCACCAACGGCCGCAAGCTGGCTCTGCTGTTTCAGATGGCTGGCGAAAAAGGGATTCCGGTTATCGGTATGAACGACTCTGCCGGCGCCTTTGTGCCTGCCGGTGTGGGTGGTCTGGACGGCTATGCCGAGGCCTTTACCGCCCTGCGCAAGATCAGCGGCGTGGTTCCTTCCATTATGTGTATGTTCGGTTTCAACGCCGGTGGCGGTTCTTACCTCCCCCGCCAGGGCAGCTTTGTGATCCAGCCCAATGACACCTTCTTCGGCCTGACCGGCCCTGGCGTGGTCAAGTCGGTACTGGGTGAGGATGTTACGCCTGAAGATCTGGGCGGACCCAAGGTGCATGGCGGATCAGGGGTGGCTGACCTGACCGTTGAGGATGAAGTCGGCGCACTGCGGGCAGCACTGCAACTGCTTTCCTATGTGCCTGATAACAATAGCGTAGCTCCCCGTTTCCGGCAGACCAGCGACCCGCTGGACCGTAAGACCTGGGAGATCAACACCCTGCTCAAGAAGGCCTTTAACTCGCCCACCGGCTTCAACACTCCCTTTGATGTCTCAATCATGATCCAGCAGATCTGTGACCATGGTGACTACTTTGAGATGCAGCCGGATCGTGCCCGTGAAGCGGTCACCGCCTTTGGTCGTCTGGGGGGGAACGTGGTCGGCTTTGTGGCCAACAACTCCGCCGTTGCCTCAGGTCAGATCTCGGTGGATTCCGCCTACAAGATTGCCCGCTTCAACCGTTTCTGCAACATCTACAATATTCCGATGATCTTCATGGAAGACACTACCGGCTTCCTGCCGGGACGTGAGCAGGAGTCTCGTGGTATTGTTCAGGCCGGTCGGGCCATGCTTGATTCCATCGTTGATATCCGTACCCCCCGTATCCTGCTGATTATCCGCAACGCCTACGGCGGTGCTTATGCTTCTTACAACAACTATCCCACCGGCGCCGATCTGGTGCTGGCTCTGCCCACCACCCGCCTGGCGGTTATGGGACCCGCCGGTAAAGAGTTTGTCTACAAGGATGAGCTGCGCAAGCTGCGTGGCGCGGTTAAAGACAAGGTCAAGCAGGGGGCCCAGGAGCGGATTGCTGCCGGTATGGAAGCAGGTGAGGCCACCAAGGATGCCGAGAAGGATGTGGCTGACTGGCTGAAGATCGAAGAGGCTGCCCTGAATCTCCGCTATGAAAAAGAGTTGATGAATCC
>CAZOTC010000462.1:0-1910 GCA_964582605.1 uncultured Geobacter sp.
TAAAGATTCCCAAAAAGAGAAAGAGACCTCACCCAACCAAGATTCACCCAGGTTTCCTGAAATTCTGCCTGCTGGGGTGGGGGAAAGGGAACACAAAAAACGGGTATGGGAACTGGAAGGGCTGTTACGGAGGGTGAATTCGCGGGTTCGGGAAACCATAATCACCCAGGAGAAAGACGCGCTTGCGCTTGTTTCCTGGATTCTTTACGGGGTAGCCAACCTGGCCATCCAAAACCCTTTAAGCCTGGCCGTGGCAAAACTAACTGACCAGCCTCAGATAAGCGCCGGCGGCGTCTTTGACCGCCTTGCCAAACTTTCTATGGAGGATTTCGCCCAGGAATACCGCGAGGCGCTCACCTGGCAGGGCAGTTCGGATATTGATTGGCGAACAGCTTTCAAAGGAATTGAGCGCGAGCGTTTGATGCTTCTGGCAGATCTTCTTGACTTATCAACTGATTCGGGCGAAGACGCCTGATCACCGAATACTATCATTTTTTGAAAAGGAGAAAATTCTTATGCCGCTCGGAAATCACACCTGGAACATTGGGGACATCAACGGAGATATTTACTTTGATAAACATACCAACAAGGAAGGGCTAGAGGTGCCGTTTATCCGGTTGCTGATGATCTGTAACGGAACAGCCCAGGCAAAACCTATTTACGGGTTGCGAATTGTTGCGTATGGTGCATTGGCAGAAATGGCGTATGGGTTTCTGAAAAAAGGCAGCCGGATTGGCGTTGAGGGCCATATACAGCAAAGAGATCGTGGAAACAACTTGCCTCCCGTATTTGAGATCGTTGCGGACCACATCGAGTTTATCCGGCACATTGATTATGAACGGGGCAGCCAGGTGATTGAGAGCCTGAAGGCACGTGACCGGGTAAAGCCACCACGTGGGATGAACTGGCAAACCATTCCTGAAATTACCTGTGGTTATTCAGAAGGAGACGAGAACAGTGTCACCATCCGGTAGTCCACATGACATTGAAGTCTCCGAAGAGCTGCTCCAGCGTGCCGGTCTGATCCTGCTGGCAATTCTTCTTGTCTTTACGGTAATAGGCGCTTTCACCTCACCATTTGATGAAAATGGTAAACCTGTTTTACTTCTGCCTGAAGTAAAGGCTTTTCAAGATTATCGTCGGTCTGGGAATCTATGGATCAACCAGATGAATGATCTGGATGCGCAGATCTCTGGTGTATTGGCGAATGAGCACGCCGGCGATCTATTCACACAATCGCGACAGGCCCAACAGATGCTGCAAACCGCTGTCAGCCTGGCCAAGGAAATCGATCAGGTAGATGCACCGATCGCTGCTGCCGGCATCCAGGATCAGTTTTATGCGACCGTCATGGTGTACCTGGAAACAGCGCGATTGACAATGCGTTGGGTAACAGCTCCTGAAGAAGCTTTGAAACAAGAGATCGAACAGAAACTGGGACAGGCCAGGAGCGGGAGAGTAACTTTGGAGAAAAACCAATGGCTGACGCAGCCCTGACGAATCAACAAACGCAACAGGCGGACCTCATTACGGGCGCTTTTCTGGGCGAAATAGACAAAGAGCAAGCGAGCAGATATCAGGAGTTACAACAGCTGTATTCGGTAGCTCACAGCGGTCTAGTTTCTTTTCTGACTCTGCTTGACCCGGATTTCATCGAGAAATGGATGAAAAGTGGAAAGTCACTTTCACAGCTTGATGATCGGTTCGTCCAGATGCGGGTAACGGACATGCTCAAGAACTTGCGAGAGCGGGCCATTATGACCGTAGATTGTAATCAGGAAAAGGGAAAACAACGCATCCATGAATTGGAGAGCAAAATTCTGGAATTGCGTTCCACGCTTGATCAGGTGAACAGGCGTGTCCAGGAGTTGGAAGAACGCCTCGGCGTACGCCTGCTACAGCGCTCGACG
>CAZOTC010000463.1:0-1898 GCA_964582605.1 uncultured Geobacter sp.
CATGAAAGTTGAACAGATCTCCATCTTTATAGAAAACAAATCCGGCCGTCTGGCAGAGATCACCCGTATTCTGGGTGAGGCCGGCATCAACATTCGCGCCCTGTCACTGGCCGACACCTCAGACTTCGGTATTCTGCGCCTGATTGTCAATGAGGTTGAAAAGGCCAAGGCGGTACTGAAGGACAAGGGCTTTACCGTCTCCAAGACCGAGGTGGTGGCGGTTGAGGTGCCGGATCAGCCGGGCGGTCTCTCCACCATCCTGCAGGCACTGGATAAAGACTGTATCAATGTTGAGTACATGTACGCCTTTGTTGAGCGTTGCGGCGGTAACGCCGTGATCATCTTCCGCTTTGATGAGACCGACAAGGCTGTCGAAGCCCTGTCGGCCAATAACTTTACTATTCTTGCCGGTGAAAGACTGTACTCGTTGTAATCAACTTAAGTTTAAGGGGAGGGCGGTATGATGAAAAAGCTGGTGATGATCTGCAGCATGGCAGCACTGCTACTCTGCAGTGCAACAATGGCGCTGGCATCCGGTACCATCAAGATCGGCGGCCTGTTCAGTGTGACCGGCCCGGCATCGTTCCTGGGTGAACCGGAGAAGAAGACCTTGGAGATGCTGGTGGCTGACCTGAATGCCAAGGGCGGCATTAACGGCCAGAAGCTTGAGGCAGTGATCTATGATACCACCGGTGATGCCACCAAGGCGGTACAGTTGGCCACCAAACTGATCAAGAACGACAAGGTTGTTGCCATCATCGGACCCAGCACCACCGGTGAGTCCATGGCGGTGCTGGCCCTGACTGAAAAAGAAAAGATTCCGCTGATCTCCTGTGCTGCCGGCATCAAGATTACCGAGCCTGCCAAAGATCGTAAATGGACTTTCAAGACCCCGGCCAACGATCATGTGGCAGTGGAGAAGATCCTTCAGTATGCTGACCGGCAGAAGCAGAAAAATATTGCTATTTTTACGGTAACCGATGGTTTCGGTTCATCAGGTCGTGAACAGCTCAAGGCTACCTCCGGACAGAAGGGGTTCAAGATCGTTGCTGATGAGACCTATGGTCCCAAGGATACCGATATGACCCCGCAGTTGACCAAGATCCGCAGTTCACAGGCCCAGGCCCTGATCGTCTGGGGCACCAATCCCGGACCGGCCATCATTACCAAGAATATCAAGCAACTTGGCATTAAAATACCTGTTTACATGAGCCATGGTGTAGCCTCTAAAAAATATATCGAGTTGGCCTCTCCTGCTGCTGCTGAGGGGGTTATGCTGCCTGCCGGCAAACTTGCCGTCTACGATGCACTGCCCAAAAATGATCCTCAGCAGAAGTTGCTGCGTGAGTACGATGCAGCTTATAAAAAGGCCCATGGCGTAGAGGCATCCACCTTTGGTGGGTATGCCTATGACGCCTTCCTGCTGGTGACCAATGCCATCAGGACCAAAGGGGCATCGCCGGCCCAGATTCGTGACGGTTTAGAGCAAACCAGAAAGCTGGTCAGCGTGTCCGGTGTGTTTAACATGTCAGCCAATGACCACAACGGCCTTGATCTGTCAGCCTTTGAGATGGTCAAGATCACCAAGGGCGACTGGGCCCTGCTGAAATAAAGGAGATTATGTATGTTTGTACGATTTATGACGATAACCTCTGCAGCCCTGCTGCTTGTGCTGTCTGCATCCCTGTCCTTTGCTGCCGGTACGATCAAGATCGGCGGTCTGTTTTCGGTAACCGGCCCCCCGGCTTTTCTGGGTGAACCGGAGCGCAACACCGCCAAGATGGTGGTGGACAGCATCAACAAGGCTGGCGGTATCAAAGGCCAGAAGCTGGAACTGGTGGTGTATGACACTGCCGGTGATGCCACCAAGGCGGTACAGATGGCTACCAAGCTGATCA
>CAZOTC010000464.1:0-1877 GCA_964582605.1 uncultured Geobacter sp.
ATCATGAACCTGCTGGGGGCCTTTCTGTTCTCCGGTGATGCGGTTGATAAAAAGATTGAGAACCTCTCCGGCGGTGAAAAGAGTCGGGTGGTGCTGGCAACCCTGCTGGCCCGGCCGATTAACTTTCTGATCCTGGACGAGCCTACCAACCACCTGGATATCCGCTCACGGGAGATGCTGCTGAACGCCCTGCAGAACTTCACCGGCACCGTAGTCCTGGTAAGCCACGACCGTCACTTTCTACGCTGCCTGGTTGACCGGGTGCTGGAGGTGGATCATGGCGAGATGCGGACCTATGAGGGCAATTACGAATACTATCTGGAGAAATCCCACCACTTCAGCCATTGAGGTTGCCTGAAATGAGTCCGGAGACAGTTCTGGCTGCCGCCGGGCTCATGTATGGTGCAGCAGTGCAATAACAGATTTCCGGCTAATGAGCACCACAGTTGCTTTCAAAAGGACAGGCTGAACATTCCTTCATCGCGTCGAGGCATTGGGTGTTCACTAAACCAAACCGCTCGTAAATTTCAGTGCCTGCACATGCCGGGCAAACCTGCCTGGTGGGATCACATCCGTCCGCAGGCACTGAATATTCGTGGTCACACTCGTTACATCTCAGATGACACATTGACATACACTCACTCCTTTATCGAATCCTGTTGTTTTCCCAAGGCAGCATGCCGCCTGCTCTGCACCAGTCACTGGTTTGAAGAGCTGGCCTTAATTTCAAAAGCCGCACTCAGCCGTTTACAGTCTTGAGAATTTTTGAGTTTACTCGCTGAAGATAATGGTCTGCACAAGACGTGCCATGCATTTCTTATTCGTAACTAGCCTGTTTTGTTCTGATATATAGTCGTTGGAGGGTGCAAGGAATATATTTTGATAGATGCTGTATCAAAATGAAAGCGTGCGTGAAAAAGGGTACAGGCTACTTTCCACAGAAAAGCAGCCTGTACCCTTTTAAACCCTTGCTGTGTAAGCCTTGCTATTTTCAGGTAGGCAACAGGAACCTGCCGACATAGTTCTTTGAGAACTGGTAGGCGGTCCGGCCGCAGCGCTTACTCTTCTCTTGGGACCACTGGATCGCCTCGCGCTCCAACTCCTTGGTCCAGGGGATCTCCACTTTGCGGTCACGGGCTTCGCGGCTAATGCTGAGCCGGACCGCATCAATATAGCGATCCTGTGAAAAGGCATAAAAGGCAACCCAGAGTCCAAAACGGTCGGACAGGGAAACCTTTTCTTCCATTGCTTCACTTTGTTGCAGTTCTCCCCGTACAAACTTGCCGCCTATATGATCAGACTCATACTCAGGAAGCAGATGTCGACGGTTGGAGGTTACATAGATCAGCACGTTTTCTGGCGGCGAATAGACCGAGCCGTCCAGGGCGCTCTTGAGCATCTTGTAGCTCAGTTCGCCTACTTCAAAGGTCAGATCGTCACAGAGCAGAATAAAACGGTACGGCTGGTTCTCAACGGCACTGAAGATCTCGGACAGGTAGATCAGGTCTTCCTTTTCTATCTGGATAACCCGCAATCCCTCCGGGGCAAACTTGTTCATCAGCGCCTTCACCAGGGATGACTTGCCGGTACCCCGAGAACCCCACAGCAAGGCGTTGTTGGCAGGCAGGCCCAGTAGGAACTGGCGGGTGTTGTGTAACATGGTTGCTTTCTGTTCATCCACCCCCAGCAGTTCTTCCATGGTGGTGGTGTCGGTCACCCGTACCGCCTCCAGGTAGCCGGAAAAGGAGTGGCGTCTCCAGTTGGCGGCATAGCAGGTAGACCAGTCAACCGGTGCAATGGCGCGGGGCAGCAGCATCTCAACAGAACTTAGGACCCGCTCCAGACGGGCAACAACTTCAGGCTTCAAGTTAAACATG
>CAZOTC010000465.1:0-1873 GCA_964582605.1 uncultured Geobacter sp.
TTCACGCGATGTCCGTCCTAAGGTTCTTCGTTACGCGGCAACGTTGGACTATCAAAGAGCCTCGCCGCATCGTGTTGGGATCGTCTGGCAGGGTTGTCATCTCAAGTTTGTTGGTAACAGTGATTCCCGGATATCTTTTAAAAGGACCAGGGTAAAACCGAACGGGGCAAGGATTAACAGGGGCAAGGCGAACCACGTTCCCCGCTGCCAGGTAAAAATAACCGGCGGCAGGCTGAATAACAGCAGGAGGCCGTTTATAAAGATGTAAGGGATGTTTTTCTGGTGATAGAGAAAGGCCATTCCTGGGATTCGTTCACGTTTACGCACACCGAATTTTGGGGTCCGCTCGAATTCGCCACCTGGTTGAAACATTCCCTTCAGTACCGAAAGAGAGATACCGGGAGCCAGTCCAGTGGTAAGAGCCGGCAGAAGCAACACCTGCCCCAGTCTCTTTGAACCACTCAGGATTGAGTAGAATATGAAGAAGGTCATAATCGCCCCGCTGGTGGCCAGAAAGAGCGGCAGATCGATTGTCAGGGCCTGCCGCATACCGATACCGACCCGCCACATAATGGCTGGATAGAGCGTCAACATGACGATCACGCCCATCAGCCAGAAAATATTGGCCATCAGATGCACCGTCGCCTCGATCTTGACGGCAAGCGGTAAGTGTTGTCTCAGCAAGATCGGCAGGATCTTGCGGGCGGTCTGCATGGAACCCTTGGCCCAGCGTTGCTGCTGGCTGCGCAGTGCGGATAGAGTCACCGGCAATTCCGATGGCACAGCACACTCGTCGCGATAGACAAATTTCCATCCGGCCATTTGCGCCCGGTAACTCAGATCCAGATCCTCTGTAACCGTGTCGGACTGCCAGCCGCCTGCAGACTCGATGGCAATCCTGCGCCAGATGCCGGCAGTGCCGTTGAAGTTGAAAAACAGACCGTGATGATAACGCACGCGATGTTCGATGCTGAAATGTGCTCCAAGCAGAAGGGATTGGATGCCGGTGAACCAGGAGTGGTCTGTATTACAGAAACTCCAACGCGCCTGGACCATGCCGACCCGTGGCTCTCGAAACCAGGGCATGGTGGATTGCAGAAAATCAGGCGTGGGGATGAAGTCCGCATCAAAAATGGCGATAAACTCGCCCCGTGCCGTTGAGAGGCCATTGGCCAGGGCCCCGGCCTTATAGCCGCTACGGTTGGATCTTCTGACAACGGTCATGGCGACCCCTTGCCGCTGCCACTCGGCAACCCGTTTGTCTACCAGCCCGCAGGTGTCATCGTCCGAGTCATCCAGCACCTGAATTTCAAGTCGTGCCGCGGGCCAGTCAAGACGGGCGGCTGCATCCAGCAGACGTTCCACCACGAAGCGCTCATTGTAAAGAGGCAATTGCACCGTGACTGCAGGGAAGTCTTCGGGGCAGGCAAAAGAGGCCGGGCGGGACGTTTCGCTTCCTTTGGATTTGAAGAAGCAGTAGATCAGCCAGAGCCGGTGCAGTCCGTACAGGCAGATGCTGAAGAGTGCAGTGAAATGGATTACAGCCAGGACTGGTATGATGCGTGACAACATATACTTTCAATCTCTTGGGGTTGGATTCCCCGTTGCTTGCGACAATGAATTAAAAAGTCTGTCCGTTATGATTGCCCGCTGCTTGCGGCGGGGAACTTTCTTCGCCGAACTACGGTTTTCCCGGTGCCGTGCATTGGCAGGGAATACCCAGTTGTTTTTCCTCGAAAAGATACCTTGCAGGCCGCCATGTCTGAAATGCGCCTGCTGTTCCGACTTTGCCCACCACATCTTCACCCGACACCAGCCAGAACTTCCGGGTCCCGTTCTTCCATCCCCCGGCCAGCCTCCGCTGGCCGCGCCC
>CAZOTC010000466.1:0-1872 GCA_964582605.1 uncultured Geobacter sp.
CCGTGGCGGATGCGCTGCGGATGGTGCCGGGACTGGATCTGGTCCGCACCGGCAGTTTTGGCGGCGGTACAGCGGTCTTCATGCGCGGGGCAAAGTCGGAACATACCCTGGTTCTGCTCGATGGGATTGAACTGAACGACCCCTCCGCTGCCGGCGGGGGCTACAACTTTGCCAATCTGACCACCGACAACATCGAGCGGATTGAGGTCCTGCGTGGTCCCCAGAGTACCCTCTACGGCTCTCGCGCCATCGGCGGAGTGATCAACATCATCACCAAACGGGGCGACGGCAGGCTGAAGGGGTACCTTTCGGCCGAAGGCGGCTCGCTGTACACGGCACGGGAGACGACCGGAGTAAGCGGGGGCACGGACCTGCTGCAGTACTCCCTGGCTCTCTCACGGCTGGATACGGGCGGCGTCTCCGCGGCCGGCGAACGCTACGGCAACGCAGAACGGGACGGGTATCAAAACAGTGCTGTGTCGGCCCGCCTGGGTATCACCCCCACCAAAAACTCGGAAATCGATCTGACCCTGCGCTACGATCATTCCCGCACTGCCATCGATAACGGCGGCGGCGCAGGCATGGACGATCCGAACCATATCATGCGGTCGGACGAGCTGAATTTCCGTACCCAGGGGTGGCTGTCGCTGTTCGGCGGGCTATGGGAGCAGAAGCTGGGGGTCTCGTTTTCAGACCTCTCCTGGAGCGACAACAATGATCGTGACCGCAGTCATCCGGTCGATTTCCTGCGCAGCTCCTTCCATGGCCAGAACGTCAAGGTGGATTGGCAGCATATCCTGAATCTGCACAAGACCACCACCCTGACCCTGGGTGTTGAAACCACCGAGGAGAACGCAAAATCAGACTACTATGCCGAAAGCTCATACGGCCCGTACATCGAGCCCTGGCCGGAGCAGTATGCCCGCACCACCGGCATCTACCTGCAGGATCAGCTCAGTCTGTTCGATGCCTGGTTCTCCACCCTGGGGTTCAGGGTGGACGATCACAGCAGATTCGGCACCGAGGTAACCTACCGTTTCACCACCGCTTATCTGATCAAGCAGAGCGACACCAGAATCAAGGGAAGCTACGGTACCGGTTTCAGGGCACCGTCCCTTTACCAGCTTTATTCCATCTATGGCTCGCCTGATCTCAAGCCGGACAAGAGCATCGGCTGGGACATCGGCCTGGAGCAGGGGCTGACGTTCCTCAAGACCACTCTGGGGGCCATCTGGTTCAGAAACGAGTATTCGCAGATGATCGACTTCAACCGCCAGACCTGGAAATACACCAATGTTGCCAGGGCACACACCCAGGGGCTGGAGCTGACCGCCGGGCTGCAACCTCTGGATGAACTGGCGTTTAAGGCGGCTTATACCTGGATGGAGGCCAAAGATGGCCTGACCGGCAGACAGTTGGCGCGCCGCCCCAGAAACAAACTGACCTTTGACGCCAACTATAGCTTCCTGAAAAAGGCCAACATCAATCTGGGATTGATCTATGTTGGAACCCGCTACAGCGATACTGCCAACTCCCAGAAACTGAAGGATTACCTGCTGGTGAATCTGGCCGGTTCCTATGATGTCACCAAAAACCTGCAGCTCTTTGGGAGGATCGATAATCTGTTCGACCGCCAGTATGAAGAGGTGGCCGGTTACGGCACCCCCGGCATTGGTGCCTATGGCGGCGTAAAGGTATCGTTTTGAACACTATGAAACCATTACAAACACTCAACACAGTGGCACGGAGGGACGGAGGTTTTCATCACGCCGCGTCAGTTGACAATGGTATGCCTGCCCAGAAAAAACTTCCTTATGCAGGATTGTTTTGTAATGACACGTTGTTCTCTGTGTCTCTGTGTCTCTGTGTTTC
>CAZOTC010000467.1:0-1865 GCA_964582605.1 uncultured Geobacter sp.
TGACTGACGAGACCAAGGGGATGATCGGTAGCCGTGAACTGGGCATGATGAAGGATGGCGTGATTGTGATGAACGTCGCCCGTGGTGGGATCATTGATGAACCAGCGCTGCTGGATGCGATGAACAGCGGCAAGATCGCTCTTGCCGGCATCGATGTCTGGAGTGAAGAACCGCCAAAGACCGATGTGTTGAAGGCGCTGATTGCACACCCCAAGGTAACGGTTACGCCGCACCTGGGTGCCAACACCCATGAGGCCCAGATCAACGTAGCCGTTGATGTATCCAAGGAAATCCTGAATTATCTTGATGAAAAACCGTTGGAAAATGCGGTCAACATCCCCCGCTTTGACCTGGCCCTGATGGATCAGATGCGTCCGTTCCTGAATCTGGTTAACGTGATGGCAGAATTCGGAATCCAGTTGCTGGACGGTCACCCTGAAAAGCTGATCTTCTCCTACGCCGGCAGTATTGCCCATTATGACTGCTCGCCGCTGACGGTCTGCGGTCTGGCTGCCCTGCTGGGACGGGTTGTGGAGCAGGATGTCAATATGGTCAATGCCTCCCTGATTGCAGAGCAGAAAGGAATTGTGGTTGAGGAGATCAAGACCACCTCGGCCGATGCCTTCTCCAACCTGATCACCCTGATTGCTGAAGGCGACGGTAAGCGGCGTACCATTGCCGGTACCTTGTTTGAAGGGGCGCCACGGATAGTAGGTCTGCGCGACTATGCCATGGATTTTACGCCTGAAGAGCATATGCTGTTGCTGCATTATGCTGACCGCCCCGGTATGATCGGCAAGATCGGCACCATTATGGGCAAGCATGAAATCAACATCGGCTCTATGAACCTCGGCCGCCGTGAGAAAAAGGGAGAGGCGATGGTGATTCTGTCCCTTGATTCTGCTGTACCTGTAGAGGTGATTGAGGAGATCAGGCTGGCAACGGATGCCTCTTTTATCAGGGCCATTCATATGACCACGGTATAAACTTCTCCTTGACCCTCCCTGGTGGGGGTGCTAATGTACACCGTCATTTATCATATTTGCCTTTTAAAATAACCCCGTGAGGTTAGCAAAGGTGCAACAAAACCGGATACATATCAGGAAGGGTCTTTCCGCGCACGGGCGGAGAGACCCTTTTTTATTTCAGGGGAGGTGAGAATCATGGCAGGTGACACAATGAAAACCGTCATTTTGGACAACAGTGGTATCCGGCGGGCCTTGACCCGGATTTCTCATGAGATTCTGGAGAAAAACAAAGGGTTGTCAGATGTTGTGCTGATCGGCATTCAATCGGGAGGTGCACACCTTGCCCGTGAAATTTCGCTCTGCATGGAGATTATTGAAGGGGAACGGGTATCAGTGGGGTTCGTTGATATTACGCTGTACCGTGATGACTTCAAAAGCCAAACCCCGCATAAAGGTGTCGGCAAGACCGATATCGGTTTTTCGCTGGAAGGAAAGCGGGTAGTGCTGGTTGATGACGTACTGTTTACCGGCCGCACCATCCGGGCTGCCCTGGATGCCATAATGGACCATGGCCGTCCAACCTGTATCCAGCTTGCGGTACTGATTGATCGAGGCCATCGTGAGCTGCCGATCAGGGCAGATTTTGTCGGGCGCAATGTACCTACCAGCCTGAAGGAAAACATTGAGGTGCTCTTTGACGATAAACAGCAGCCACTTGAAGTGGTGCTGGAAAAATAGGGGGAGGGGCTATGGCCGAGTTCAAACACAAGGACATTATTGCGCTGCGCGACCTGACCAGGCAGGAGATAGAGCTGCTGATCGCAACTGCCGAAAACATGCGGGAGGTGAACAGCCGCGACATCAAGAAGGTGCCTACCCTGCGGGGCAAGACCATCA
>CAZOTC010000468.1:0-1864 GCA_964582605.1 uncultured Geobacter sp.
GGCCTCGTTCCAATCCGTTATGTTTGCGGGCCGCCTGACGTTTATCAGTGCGGTCTTTTTTTGTACCATGGGGTCCTGCAATGCCTGAAAAAACAGCATCACTACGTCTGGTGGTCAAACCACCCACATCAACACGCAACCGTCCAATAACAGGGGTCTACCTGATTACCGATCAACAGGACGAGCTGCTGGAGCGGGTTCGACAGGCGTTGCGCGGTGGCGTGGCGACCTTGCAGTACCGCCCCAAAGACAAGCCGTTCGAGCAGTGTCTTGAAGAAGGCAGGCGATTGAAACAGCTCTGCAGCCACCAGGGAACCCTGTTTATTGTCAACGATGATATCCGGCTTGCCCAGGCACTTGATGCCGATGGTGTACATCTGGGGCAGGATGATGCCTCTCCTCTGCAGGCACGCACACTGCTGGGGCCTGGCAAGATCATCGGCATCTCCACCCATACGCTTGAAGAGGCGCTTAAAGCCGAAGAGGACGGGGCTGACTACCTTGGCTTCGGTGCCATGTATCCCACGAACAGCAAGACCATTACCCAGATGCCCGGCACCGCCGGGCTGGCGGAGGTACGTAACAAGGTGCGGCTGCCGATCGTGGCTATCGGAGGTATCAGCCCTGCCAATGCCTGCCGGGTAATCGATGCCGGCGCCGATGCGGTAGCGGTCATCTCATCGGTGCTGTCTTCCCCCCGGCCGGAGGCAGCGGTTACTGAATTACGCCTGCTGTTCAACCGGCTGTCCCCCTTTCCCCGTGGTAGCGTGCTGACTATTGCCGGCAGCGATTCCTGCGGCGGCGCAGGCATCCAGGCAGACCTGAAGGCCATCACGCTGTTGGGCAGCTACGGTGCTTCAGCACTCACGGCACTGACCGCCCAGAACACCAGAGGGGTCAAGTCAATCCACGGCATCCCCCCCTCGTTCATCCGGGATCAGGTTGACACGGTTCTGTCCGACCTGCCGATTGATGTCATCAAGACCGGCATGCTGCATACGCCGGCCATTATTTCTGTACTGGCAGAGTATTTTACGGAACAGGACCGTTACTATCCCCTGGTCATTGACCCGGTTATGGTAGCCAAAGGGGGAGCTGCACTGCTTGAGCTGGATGCGATCAATGTCTTCAAGCAGGCCCTGCTGCCCCTTGCCTACCTGCTGAGCCCCAATATTCCCGAGGCTGAACGCCTTCTGAACTACCGTATCCACACCGAAGCGGATATGGAACATGCCGCACGGGACCTGCACAGTCTCGGGGCTTCAAATGTCCTGCTGAAAGGTGGTCACATGAGCGGCGCTGATGCTGTTGACCTGCTTTTTGACGGCCAGACCGTTCATCGTTTCAGTTCGGAACGGTTCTTTACCAGCGCCACCCACGGCACCGGCTGCAGCTTTGCCTCAGCCATCGCCGCGTTTCTTGCCCAGGGCGAACCTCTTGCAGAAGCGGTTACCAGAGCTAAACAGTTTATTACCAGCGCCATCCGCCTTGCCCGACCGATCGGTAAAGGCCATGGCCCGATCAACCACTACCTTGCTGCAAAGGAAACAGACCAATGACCCAACTTGAAGCTGCCCGTAAAGGTATTATTACCGACAAGATGAAGACCGCCGCCGCTGCCGAGGGAGTTGCCCCGGAGTTCATCCGTGACGGCATTGCCAAAGGGACCATCATCATCAGTCACAACGACAAGACCCACCAGCACGGTACACCGCTGGCCGTGGGTACTGGTCTGCGCACCAAGGTCAACGCCAATATCGGCACCTCTGCTGATGATACCGACATTACCAAAGAGTTGGAAAAGGCACGGGTGGCGGTAAAGCATGGCGCCGATGCCATCATGGACCTCTCCACCGGCGGCCCG
>CAZOTC010000469.1:0-1861 GCA_964582605.1 uncultured Geobacter sp.
TACCTCACCGCCCAGGACAAGGTGGCCTACTGCGTCAACCTGGAAGAGGTGGTCCACACCCCTGACGGCGCAATCAAAGAGACCCGCCCCTGCCAGCCGGCCGAGGCCAACATCTCCGGTGATGCCCCGCTACGCTGGACCGGCAAGCTGATGCCCAAGGCCAAGGCTGCCCGGATGTTTATCTTTACCCACACCTACCAGGTACAGCATGTAAACGGGCTGACCTTTGATTTTCTGTACGATATGGCCAAACAGCTGCATGAATCAAACTCGATGATGCTGCTGGGCGCCGGCCCCAAGGGGAACGGTCCGGTGGTGATGTCGCAGGGGGGCACCCCGTACCGTGCCTTTCTGGAAGGGCGTGTGGAGGGAGAAAAATACTGCCTGGCGCTGCATCTCTCCAATCTTGAGATGAAGGCTCCGGCAGTTGGAGGTGATGCCGCATGAAGATCAACCTGAAAACACTGGTAAAAACCAACAGCTATCTGGCGGGTGACACCACCTGCCTTCCCCCTGAATATGCAGACCGCCCGCAGGAATACAAGCGTCGCGTGGCAGGCTGCTATATCCCGATCCAGCCAGATGATATTGCTGCCAAAGCCGCTACACCGCCTCTGTTTGCCACCAGAAAACTGGACGGCGAACTGGCGCTGATCTTCTTTGATGGCACTCAGGCGGTTATTGCAGGCAGCAACGGCACGGTCCGTTCCGGTATCCCCTGTTGTGACGAGGCGGCTGCGCTGCTGAAGAAGGCCAAGTTGAAGCAGGCGGTAATTGCGGCAGAGCTGTATGTTGCTGCAGCAGGCATACGGGAGCGGGGGTTTCAGGTAAAGCAGGCACTGGGCAAGGATGGCGATCCGGCAACCCTGGCCCTAGCCCCCTTTGACATCATTGAGCTGGATGGCGAAGCTCCTGTCTATGGCGGGTATGATGAGCTGCACACTGCCCTGGAAAAGCTGTTTGCCAAGGCGGAAAAATGCTGCCCGGTTGGGCTGAAGAAGTGCGGATCAGCCAAGGAGGCTGCTGCCCTGTTTGATGAATGGGTTGTCAAGAGGGGTGCGGAAGGTCTGGTGCTGCGCAGTGCCATGCCGATTGTCTACAAGGTGAAGCCGAAGCACGACATTGATGCCGTGGTAATCGGTTTTACCGAAGGGGATGGCGACAGCCGTGGCACGGTGCGCGACCTGTTGCTTGCCCTGTTGCATGAAAACGGCGCCTTCCAGGTTATCGGCAAGACCGGCAACGGACTTTCTGACCAGCAGAAAACGGAACTCTTTACCCTGCTCTCCGCCATTCCGGCTGATTCACGCTACATTGAGACCGATTCACGCAACGTGGCCTTCAGGCTGGTGCAGCCGAAGCATGTTGCCGCCATCAGCGTAACCGATCTGCTGACCGAATCATCAGACGTCCGCAAGCAGAACCCGCTGATTACCTGGGACGGCGCCGCCTACGCACCGCTGCCCCCCTGCAACGGGGTCAGCCTGATTCACCCGGTGTTTGAGCGGATGCGGGACGACAAGAAGCCGGACACCGACCATGCCGGCATCGGCCAGCTTACCAGACTGGTGGGGGATGAGGCGGGGAGCGCCGAGGCGGCAGCAAGTCTGCCGGCATCAACCATCCTGCGGCGTCTGTTGTACACCAAAGGCAGCGGCGAGAAGCTGATGGTGCAGAAGTACCTGGTCTGGAAGACCAACAAGGAAGCCGCAGACAGCCGCTTCCCGGCCTTTGTGCTGCATTACACCGACTTCAGCGTTGGTAGAAAGGAGATGCTGAAACGAGAACTGCGGGCATCCAGCAGCGAGGAGCAGATCCTTGCCCTGTGCGATGCCATGATTGCGGAGAATGTGAAGAAGGG
>CAZOTC010000470.1:0-1850 GCA_964582605.1 uncultured Geobacter sp.
CAGCGCCACGCGCTCCGCGCAGCACGTCACGGGGTAGGAGGCGTTCTCCACATTGCAACCGGTGATGATGGTGCCGTCCTTTGCCAGCAGTGCAGCACCAACCTGAAAGTTTGAGTATCTGCTGTAGGCGTTTTTCTTTGCCTTGTGCGCCTTGGCAAGAAGTGTTCTGAAATGCGGGTTATCCACCGGCTTGCCAGTGGCAGGAGCGGCCAACCCCTTGCCTGCAATAAAGGGGGCTGCAAGTGCTGCTGCCCCGGCTGCGGTGATGAAGGTGCGTCGATCCATAGCGCAGTTCTCCCTTCTAAAAAACCAGCCCGTTAGAAAACCTCTCCCAGCATGCAGCGTGCGCTGCCGCCGCCAATGGTCTCAATGGTTGGAATCTTAACCGGCAGCAGCTTCCCGTAGCGTTGCAGTTTTTTTCGCTGTTCCGGCGTAAAGTGATCGTAAGCGGTCTGTGACATCACAATCAGCGGCCCTTGGGGTGAACGCAGTTCAAGGATATTGCCGCACATCTTTCCCATCTGTTCCAGGGTGATGGGTATCACCACCTTGCCGGTGCGCTGCAGCTCACGCACGACCCTGTCCCGCTCCTGCAGGTCACGGATTGATTCGGCACAGATCACGGCAAAACGCTTGCCCACGCTCATCATGACATTGGTGTGGTACACGGGCGTACCGCCACGATCAAAACTGTGGAAACTGACCGGCCGGTACTGCAGCTTCTGCGCGAACTTCTGCAGCACGGAAGGCTCGGTTCGGGGCGAGATGGCAGCATAGGTGATGCGATTGGCCCGATCAAAGACCATGCTGCCGGTTCCCTCCAGAAACTTCCCCTGCTGTTCAAAGCTGCTCAGATCAAGCACCTGATGTACCACCAGACCATCGGCTGCAAGCTGGCGCTTGAGCTGGTCCAGACGCCGCTCGGCACGACGGTTGGGGGCCAGCATCGGATACCCCACCAGTATCCGTTTGCCGGAACTGAGGGCATGCAGCGAGAACCAGTTGTTGGGAAACACCGCGTCAGGCGTCCTGGCATCCATCCTGCTGGGCAGGCGGATGACCCTGATACCGGCGCCACGCAGTGTGGCCACCATGGCATCAAACTCTTTCAGGGCCTGTTTCTGCGGACTGCTGCTGGCATCGGGGCGGTTCTGAAACAGGTTGCTTCCGGCAGTCTCGGCATTAAAACCAAAGTCATCAGGCGAGACCATCAAAACCGTCGAGGTTGTCTGCTGTTCACGGTAGGCAGGCTGTGAAACGGCCCCGGCCCGGACAGCATCAACGGCATGGGCCGGCAGGGTAAAGCAGAGCAACAGCGCAGCAAGCGCAAGATTCAGTAATCTATGGAAAACAGTCACAGTATCCCACCTCCTGCGTGTTGGTTACTGCTTTGGTACAACATCTCTCCTGATTGCCTGGGTAGTGCAGTGGGCTGCGCCGTAGCCGCCGGTCAGGTTATGGAAATCCATCCAGACCGCATCAACACCGGCATCGGCCAGACGTTTCTTGTATGCGTCGCTTACCCCGTCAATAGCCAGAATCTGCCGTCCTTTGACCGCCAGGAAGTTGATGCCGTATTTCAGCTGATCAGCGTTGCTGACCGGAATCAGACGCATCTTGAGATCCTGTTCAACAAAACGCTGGAACGGAATGTTTGAGGCGGTCTTGACATAGGTACCATCTTTCAGCTCATACACATCCACCAGAGAGCGCTTGGCCGGGTCTGCCGGCTTGACCACACGCCCGGAAGCATCCCGCTGGTCAACCCGTTCCTCAACGATCACTGCCAGATCCTTGTCGATGATATTAAAGTAGGTGTCCAGGTGCATCTGCTCCTGATTCTTCCAGCT
>CAZOTC010000471.1:0-1842 GCA_964582605.1 uncultured Geobacter sp.
GGGATCATAACAAGAATGGGTTTGACGATAATCGACCCTCAACGCGGTTCCTTGCTTGATAATCTCAGCCTTGGTCAGACTGATCAAAGGAGTATGGATCGTAAAACGGCCAGTACCTTCTACCCCCGCCTTGGTGGCCAGATTCGCCATCCGCTCGTACGCCTCAATATAGGCGGGACGACAGTCAGGATAGCCGGAATAATCGAGGGCATTAACACCGATAAAGATGTCGTAAGCCCCCAGTACCTCGGCCCAGCCCAGCGCAAAGGAGAGAAAGATCGTATTGCGGGCCGGCACGTAGGTAACCGGAATATCGTTACCAACCCCCTCTTTGGGCACGTCAATCTCACTGGTCAAGGCGCTGCCCCCAACTTGGCGCAGATCAAAGGCAACCACCAGATGTTCAACAGCCCCCAGTTTTTTTGCATTGGCACGGGCCAGATCAAGTTCATGACGGTGACGCTGACCGTAATCAAAACTGATGGCATACGGGGTAAATCCCTGGTCCCGGGCGATGGCAAGACAAGTGGTGGAGTCAAGACCCGCACTATAGAGTATTACTGCCTTTTGCATGAACTGATGCTCCTTGGTATGCGATCACTCTACCGGGATTCCGGCAACCTCAATAACAATTTTGACAAGGTTCTCAACTTCAGGCGATGTTGCGTACAGATCGGCAATAACAAGAGAACGCTTGAAGCTCATCGAAAAACCAGAGGCCGAAAGGGCGACCAGAGTGCCGTTTGCAAGATAATCCGCAACGCACCCGCGAGACAGATAGGCTATGCCCGCTCCGTCAACAACCGCCTTGATGATCAGGCTTAAATCGCCATAAATCAGCGACTTGCTGAAGTCAGCAACAGCCTTGCCAAAGCATGCCAGCGTCATATCAAGAAGGCCACGGCAGCAACACCCTTCAACACTGGTGCAGATAGTTTGCTGCAAAATCGTTTCAAGAGGGATGTCCTGCTCTTGCAACCCCAGTGCAGGAGATGCGATCAGAAGCATTTCATCTCCCTGTAACGATATCAAACCTTTTTCCGGAAGTTCCAGTGAGGAGCAATGTTCTATAACAGCTACCTGATAGCTTCCCTTGTTCAACCCGTCCAGTATGTTGTCAGGACTGTTGTATGAAAAATTGATATTGGTAATCTCGGGATAGGCCCCCATAAATCTGCTGACAACCTTGGGCAGATACGAAATACCAAAAGAAGGCGTACAACAGAAACTGAGCGGCACTCTCTGCTGCAAAAGATCAAGCTCTTCGAGCAGCTCCTTCTGGGCACCCAGCATCTTCTCCGCCTTGTCGGCAACCAGCCGGCCGGCAGGAGTCAACAGCAGGACCGGACCGGAGCGGTCGAACAAGGCAACATTCAGGGATTCTTCAAGTTGCCTGATCCTTTTGGAGACAGCTGACTGACTGACACAGAGCTTCGTACCAGCTCTGGAAAACGATCCGGTCTCAGCAACAGCCAGCAGGCTCTTCAACACGTCGATATCCACGCAGCCTCCAACGTACAATCAATATATTCCAATATCACCACTGACCAAACGGAATGAATCCACGAAAAACTTTCGTAACGCGAATGTACTGCATATGTGTTAAAAAAACCACATAAAGTCGTGCCTATACTGGATAAACAGCACTAAAAGACATCTGTTCCTACATTCAAAAAACAGCTAAACAATAGCAGTATCCACAGCTTAAACATTCGATCAAATAAAATATCTTACACAAAACAGACGGTGGTTCTACACAAACCCGCTTGATACTGCAGTTACTTCACCAAAGGCCAACGGCCAAAAACCAGGAGGTATCTATGATGCAACGTTTACTGATGA
>CAZOTC010000472.1:0-1829 GCA_964582605.1 uncultured Geobacter sp.
GTCATGCTGGCGGGCCATGAAGACCGCTGCCACCGCCATGGAGAGCAGCCCCAACACCAGCAGGGCCTGTTGAAAAAAGGCAACCTCGTAGATGGAGGCCATACAGACCTGATAGACCCGCAGGATGGCCAGAAAGGCACAGGTCACCAATCCCCCTGACAAGAGCGCTCCCACCAGACCGGGGGCCTCGCCGTAGGCATCCGGCTTCCAGGTATGCAGCGGCGCCAGACCAAGTTTGGAGCCATACCCAACCAGCAGGAAGATAAAGGCGGCATGCAGCCAGCCCCGGTTGATGGCGCCGGCATCCTCCAGCAGGTCTTTCAACAGCAGGGTTGCATCCTGATGGGCAACGTGGGTGGCATAGGCCAGGAACAGCAACCCCAGCAGCGCCAAGGCAATACCGACCGAGCAGATCAGCAGATATTTCCAGGTGGCCTCAATCGAACGGGCGTTACGGTTGAAGTAAATCAACGGCGCCATGGCCACCGTGGTAGTCTCCACCGCCACCCAGAGCAGCCCCAGGTGCTGGCACAGTGTTGCCAGCGACATGGCCGCCAGACAGACCAGCAGTCCCAGACACAGCACCCGGTTGGAGCGTTCCTGACGGTATCCCAGATAGCCCACAGCATAGACCGCGCAGACCGTAAACAGCAGGGTGATCCCCAGCAGGGCGATCTTGCCCAGCGGATCCAGCCAGATCCAGCCGCCATGGACCGGTGCCGAGGGTGTGGCGATCAGATAGAGTGACAGAATCAGATGGGGCAGCGCTACTGCCGGCAGCACCAGCGGTCGCAGGCGGTTATCCGGTATCACCCAGGCAATCAGAGCGCCAACCAGCGGCAGAAGTACCAGCAGATGAATCATCAGCCTACTCCTCCCGTAGCGCCTTCAGCTGTGAGGTATCCACACTTGAAAACTCACGGCTGATATGGTTGATCACAATTCCCATCACAAAGATCCCCACCAGCAGATCCAGCAGCGCGCCGGCCTCAACCATAAACGGCATCGCCTCGGTCAGCAGCAGGCCAAAGATAAAGATGCCGTTTTCCAGCACCAGATAGCCGATTACCTGTGAGATCGCCTTTCTGCGGGTGGTCAGAATCAGGAAACCGGTCATCAGGGTGGCGATGGAGGCCGGTACAAACAGCAGATCGCGATGTTCCGGCGCCAGCGGCAGTTTCTGGGCAAAGACAAAGGCCAGGGCGGTAAAGATCGCCCCCAGCAGCAGGGTCGGCACATAGCCGATGAACGGCTCCACCTCGCGCCGGATCTGGGCCTTGCGAACCGCATCGTTGATCAGGTACGGTATCACCACCCCCTTGACCAGAATGATGCTGACGGTAATCAACAGCAGGTGGCCGGAAAAGGGGTGCAGCAGACCGGGAATAATTCCCAGGATCACTCCCTGGGCTGCAACGGCCCGGATGGCAAAGGCCAGACGGCTGGAGCCGAGCATGATGAAGTTGATCAGCATCACCAGCACCAGTAGTTGATCCGCAAGAGAAACCATCGCTATCACCTCACTATCAGCAGCATGGCAAAGGCAGAGAGGATCGTGGCAGCAACCAGCAGCTGCGGAATCCGCACCAGGCGCAGGCGGGCCATGACCGATTCAACCGTGCCGATCAACACCGCCAGCACCAGCATGGAAGCCGCAAAGGCTGCCCAGTCAAGCAGCAGGTTGGTGCTCTTGAACGGCATGGCCAGATTGACAAAGACCGCCCCCAGTACAAACAGTTTCAGGGCAGCACCGTACAGTATCAGCCCGAAGGCGGGACCGCTGTGATCCAGCACCATCACCTCATGGATCATGGTCAGCTCAAGATGGG
>CAZOTC010000473.1:0-1827 GCA_964582605.1 uncultured Geobacter sp.
TTTGTGGAGGGCTACCCGATGACCGCCTCCGGCAAGATACAGAAGTTCAAGCTGCGGGAGATGGCTATCAAGGAACTGCACCTGGAAGGGGATGAGGCTGCTGCCACCTGATTAACTACAAATTGATTGGCAAACAGAAACGGCGGGGCTATTCCCCGCCATTTTTCACATATTTCGCACGGTCTGAACGGATCAGTCTCCACGCCCGCCCTGATTCGCGAATCAATCCAACTCCAACACCTGAAAGGCAGACGCAATGGAACTGGTAACCTGGCTGGAAAGCTACAGTGTCGGCAACGAAAAACTGGACGGGCAACACAAACGGATCGTGGGTATGATCAACGCACTGGGTGAGGCGATGCTGGCCGGAAATGAGCGCACCACCCTGATGAAAATTTTTTCCGATCTGGCGGGCTACGCCAAGACCCATTTCAAGTACGAAGAATCATTACTGGAAGAGGCCGGTTATCTCGGTTTGGCCGAACACCGGCAGCGCCATGCCGACCTGAACCGCCGCCTGGCCGACTACTACCGCACCTTTTACACCGAAAGAACACCGCAAACCGCAGAGGTAATGGATTTTATGCAGCACTGGCTGTTTGATCATATTCTTGAAGAGGATATGCGCTACAGCGAGCATCTCAACGAAAACACTCGTCACCCCCAGTAACAGTAGCCTGCTTACCCGCAGTACTCCACCCGTCGCACCGGCTCTGGTGAAGGCTCGGCAAACAGGTTGCCCTGGGCCAGATCAGCCCCCGGCTGCATCACGTAGGCCAGCTCATCGCAGGTCTCCACCCCTTCAGCCAGCACCTTGATATTGTTTGATTTGGCAATCCCTGCCAGCGCCCCGAAGATGGACTGCTTGACCGGGTCTTTGTCGATGCCGCGGATGATCCCCATATCCACCTTGATCAGATCTACACCCAGGGCTGCCAGGGTGGCCAGATTGGCGTGACCGCTGCCGATATCGTCCAGGGCTGTGCGAAAACCCTTGGTACGGTAGTAATCCAGGATCGTGCGCAGATGGGGCAGGTCAGATACTTCGTGTGTTTCCACCACCTCGAACACCACCCGGTTCGGGTCGTATTCCAGTTGCTGTGCCCAGTGCAGCGTGCTCTGCAGGCAGGTTTCAGGAACATATATAGAGGTAGGCACAAAGTTGATGAAGATGTCGGCGCTGATCTTTTTGACTGCCGCAGTTTTGAGGGCGTTTTCACGGCAGAGCCGGTCCAGGTAAAAGAGCAGGTCGTTCTCTTCGGCCAGCTTGAACAGCAACTGAGGGGGCATCAGAGAGCCGTCGGCCTTGACCCCGCGCGCGAGACATTCATAGGCCGCGATTTCATGGGTGGGCAGCGAGACAATCGGCTGGAACCAGGTGGTGAGGGAGTTGTTCTCGAAGATATCGAGAAATTCTCGGTTGTTCAGCAGAAAGAACCATTTTTTGAGGCTCTTGGTGCGCGAAAAGGCGGCAAAGTCAAGCTGGTGCCCCTGTTCCAGAAACAGCAGGTTAATCCCCTCACACTCCACCTCGGCCAGGTCAGTACGCCGGGACAGGTTGGCCAGCAGCCGTTGGAAACTATCTACGGTAACTCTGACCACATCATCTTCCGGCCGGGGGGGATACCCTTCCTGCTGAAGCATACTGATCAACTTGTTCTGCAGCGGGTCAACTGCACAGTTAAAAAGCGCCTCTCCCGGTTGTGTGCTGATGTGAGGTACGGTACCGCATCGTTTACAGGTCATTGTTGTTCCTCGTCACTATAGTTTTTTCCACCAGATCAGCTTGGCCAGGGCCAGACCGAAGCAGGCCAGCGACAGCCATCC
>CAZOTC010000474.1:0-1820 GCA_964582605.1 uncultured Geobacter sp.
CGCACCTCAATCCGTACAAAATTCAGCCCCTGCGGGGCGATCACCTGCACCGGCTTTTCTTTGGCAGGGTTGCAGAAACTGACCGGATCAATCTGCAGCAACTTCAGCAGCCGTGTCGGCAGCAGGCCGCCATAGAGCGCTTCTTTCTCCTGATCCGGCAGCCGGTTGATGCCGGACAGTGAGGAGAGCAGCCGGCCATCACGGCTGAAGAGCGGACTGTTTCCGGCCAGCCGCGGCATCAGAGCAGACCTGCCAGATCGCCGCCGATAAGCACCGGAAAGACCTCTTTTCTTATGGCGGTGATACTCCGTTCCAGGGCGTCCAGAGCAAGTACCCGATCATGCTCGTCAGCCCAGTGCAGGGCATCCAGCAGCATGGTGTGGGGGTAACCCTGCTCCCTGATCTTTTTCACAAAACCGGCCGGCAGACGGGGTGACAGTTCAACCCTGTTCATGGCACCCCAGGCGATGGTCCAGGCCCGGGCGGTGTTCATCAGGTCATACCCGCCCCCACCCAGCGCCACCCAGGGTATTTTAAGCGCATTCAGTTTACGCATGATATAGGAGTAGCTGTGGGTAGTGATCTCAAGCCTGGTCAGCGGATCGGTACGGAAGGCGTCGGCCCCGATCTGGGCCACGATGATATCAGGGTTAAAGGCCGCCAGCAGCGGATAGACCGTTTCATCAAAGGCCCGCATATAGAGCGGGTCATCGGTATGGGCCAGCAGCGGCAGGTTAACGGTATAGCCACGTCCTGCGCCGACGCCGGTTTCATCCTCAAAACCGGTACCGGGAAAGAAGTAGATTCCGCTTTCATGCAATGAAATGGTCAACACCTGATCCGTATCGTAGAACCCCTCCTGAACTCCATCGCCATGGTGAGCATCCAGATCGAGATAGACAATCCGGCGACCCCGTTCAAGCAGCCAGTTAATGGCGATCACCGCATCATTCAGGTAACAGAAACCCGAGGCCCTGGCGCGATGGGCATGGTGCCAGCCCCCTGCCAGAGAGAGCACCGCATCAAACGACTCCTCCTCCACCAGACGGCAGGCCTCCAACGTGGCCCCTGCCCCAAGGGCAGCATAGTCATAGAGCCCCTTGAATACCGGACAGTCGGCATCCCCCAGTCCAAACAGGAAGTCTGCTCGCGATTCATCCGAATCACTGAACTCCTTCAGGCGGTCAAGGTAGGCCGGGGAGTGAAAACTGAGAATCTGCCTGTCCGAAACCGGCTGGCAGTCACGGCGCTCCATGCCGGGCAGGTCAAGCAGGCCGTAGGCCTCCAGCAGATCCAGCGCCAGACCGTAGCGGTGCAGCTGGAACGGATGGTGGCTGCCGTAGCTGAACTGTTCAAAGCGGGATGAGTAGACCAGTGCGGTACGTGACACGGCAGGGGGGATCAGGCAAAGGCCGATATCAGGGAAAATGCGCTACCGGAAAAGGGGTTTGACCGGCGGCCGGTGTCAGACGGCGATTGGGAGGAACTATCCGGGCCCTGTCCGGAACCGGACTGTCCGGCACCCTGCACAGCCGGATCGCCATAGGCCTGCTGCACTCTGCTGTCAGTCCCTCTGCCAGAGACGGCACCCGGATTCTTCGGCTCATCTTCCCTGTCTGCTTCAGGACTCAAGGCCGTGCGGATCGCCTCCTGAGCCGGATCGACCGGTTGGGTGGGATCTGGCTCGGCAGTGGGGCTGTCAGCCTGTAGCTTCTCTTGCTGGGCCTGGGCCATCTGGGTGGCAGCCTGGGCAGCCACCGCCCGGTCCTGTCCGGACGGATCAGCCGGTGCCAGGGCGGCCCGGAGCACCTGCTGCATCC
>CAZOTC010000475.1:0-1820 GCA_964582605.1 uncultured Geobacter sp.
GCGCAAACAGAACAATTTCAGCGTCTTTTCAATTGTCTTGGCTTGGTGCCTGACCCGATACTTGTGAACTTTAAGCGCCGGGTGTTCCGGGTTGTAGCTACGCACATAACGGCTGATGTAATATTTTTTGGATACATCATAGAATTGCGCCAGGTTCGAGGCTATTTGATCGCAGGCAGCAGCGATACGGGAAGGTGAGGTTTTTTGAAGCTCACGATTAACCTTCCAGTGCATCAGATTATTAGTCAGCGCATAGCACCGGTATTGCGTTCTCTCAACCGGGAGATTCGGGTACTTGACAAACCACCTCTTCAGGGTTTTTACACTAATCCCCATAAAAGCTGCAATTATCGGTTTACCAACAAGTATCCTGTCGCGAATTTCCTGAGCATCCGCGTTTATCCCGAATGGGTAATTCTTGAACCAGCGTTTAAGGCTGTTTGGGTGGATATTGAGGAGCGCAGGAAGCTCATCCACAGATGTAACAAGTTGGTACTCCACGGATGATTAACAGCCGTTTGCTCTACCGACTGAGCTACTGGGGATCTCCACCGGTCTTGTCCCTAAAATCATGGCCTCAACTTCAATAGCAGCTACCGCAACCTTTGCCCGAGCATCGACAATTGCGGCCAGCGCTTTCTCTCGCTCAACGGCAACTTCACGCTGGAAATCTTCCGGTATTTCCGGAATCGGGATTGAAAGCAGGTTTTCGACGTAGAGACGTTGCTTGACAGCACCTACCCGGTTGAACTGAATTAGTTTGATGAAATATTCGGTGGTGATCATTACAGCAACAAAGCCGGTCAACAGGCCATTATGAATACGCCAGACCTGATATTCCGGGCTGGTAATGGCATCTTCCGGCACTTCAGGAACAATACCGAGGGAGCCGACCGATGAACGGGTGGGATTGTGAAAGAACCAACCCTTACGAATACGTTTATATGGGGCGTTGAAATCGGCGCCCTTCTGGTAGTCACTGAAAAACACCCCTTCCTTGTTGTTGACACCGTACACTGGCCAGTCTTTTTCCGGCTCAAGTTTTGGCCGGACCAGTTCGGTCGCCTCCTCCGCATATTCATTTAGTGGTTTGAAGCTGGGGTTTGCCAGCTTAAAGGCGGCGGCACGGGATGATTTCACATCCCAGCTTTCCAGCGCATCCCACGTCAATGCCAAAGCCCGGCGTTCACATGGCTCCATACGGATAACATTGTGGCACTGGTGTAACAGGTCGGCAAACTCATCCTCGCGGAAGGTACGAAGGCTGGCAAGGATTTCGTTGATTTCCTTTTCAGAGGCGCCTGCGTGGGGAATGTCTTTTATCTCTGCATAGTTGGGAGCCAGCTTTGAATGATCAACCTTCCAGTATTTGGTCTGCCGGTGGTTGTGGGTTACAAAAAAACGGGCTTTACAAAAATTGGCGTAGTTGCCGCCCTGGGTGTAGGTGGCTTGGTCAATGGTCACGTTATCGGCTTTACACTCAACAACGATCAACGGATTTTCACCGTCCGCCTTTTCTGTTATTGAGAGCCAGACAACAATATCAGCTCTGGCGTTAGCCGTGCCACGAACACCGGGTGGTGACATTTCCTCCGCCATCTGCTCAGTGGTGTACTCGTATTCATTGACAAGGGCGCAGACATACTCCTGACGCACCCGCTCTTCCGGCGTTTCAACCAGCCACTTTTGGCGGATGTGGCTCCAAATTTTACCTTTTAAGTCACGGCGGATATCCAGCAACGTAGTGCTGGCGACTTGTTTTTGGACTGATTTTTTCACAGTTGCTCCAGATTTAGATCTAATGGCCTTGTCAGGGTATC
>CAZOTC010000476.1:0-1804 GCA_964582605.1 uncultured Geobacter sp.
CACCCGTTGCCCGGCCTGCTGCAGGGCAGCCGCAAGTAGCGCAATCTGGGTGCTTTTGCCGCAGCCTTCTATGCCTTCAAAGGTAATAAACATACGGTCTCCATGGAAGTGGGCCATTATAGGCATCAAGGCTATACTTGGCAACGCAAATCAACAATCAAAGCTACTTGCAGCCAACCAATGCATCCCGTATACTCCTGCCTATGTCCTGCTATCCAGAACCACTACTGAACCACCGCTTTGGCAATCAGGCCCTGCTGCAAGAGGCACTGACCCATCCTTCCTACCTGAATGAGACGCGCCAGGAGGGGGCTGCTGACTACCAGCGCCTGGAATTTCTGGGGGATGCTGTTTTGGGACTTTTACTTGCAGACCTGCTCTATCAACAATTCCCGACCCTTCCAGAGGGAGATCTGTCCCGTCTGCGATCCTCTCTGGTTGATCAACCCCGTTTGGCCGGTCTGGCTATCGAGGCCGGGATAGCCCCACTGATTTTGATGGGCAAAGGTGCTGAACGGGAAGGGGGGCGTACCAACCCCTCCATTCTGGCTGATGTATTTGAGGCCCTGATCGGCGCCATCTATTGCGATGCCGGATTTGTTGCCGTGCAGAAGGTGGTTACACAAATTTATGCACCGCTGATCGCTGGCATAGCTGTACATGCTCCGGCGCAACATGATGCCAAGAGTGAGTTGCAGGAGTTTCTGGCGGCCAGAAAACAGCCGATCCCGTTCTACAATCTGGTTGATCAGCGGGGACCGGATCATGATCGCCGCTTCAGTGTGGAAGTGGTTGTAGCTGGCGCCGTGCTGGGGCAGGGACAGGGACGCAGCAAGAAGGCGGCCCAGCAGGCAGCAGCAGAGGCTGCTCTGACCCGGTTGCGGAGTTAATTCCGGCATCATGCGTCCTCTGATTATTCCGTTTTTTATTCCCCATGCAGGCTGCCCTCACACCTGCCTCTTCTGTAATCAGCACCAGATTTCCGGTGTAGAACAGCAGCTACCATCATCACAGCAGATAACCGATACCGTGGTGCAATGGCTGGAGCGTTCCCCCAATAGGACTGCTGAAGTTGCCTTTTATGGGGGGAGCTTTACCCTGCTGTCCCGTACACAACAGGAGCAACTGCTTGATGCAGTGCAACCGCTGATTGAGCAACAGCTGGTAAAAAGCATAAGGATTTCAACAAGGCCTGATGCACTTGGTCAAGCAGTACTGGCATTTCTTGCAGACCGCAAAGTGTCCACCATTGAAATCGGGGTGCAATCCCTAGATGATCAGGTTCTGTTGCTGAGTAAGCGTGGCCATACTGCAGCCGACAGCCTGGCTGCAATCCAGCGCGTTAAGGCCGCAGGGTTTCAGGTTGGAGCACAACTGCTGCCGGGCTTGCCTGGTGACACCAGAGAAAAGGCCCTGGACAGCGTCAAAGGTGTTATTGCAGCTGGAGCAGAGTTTGTTCGGATCTACCCGGCAGTGGTGCTCTCTGACACTGCATTGGCAGATCAGTTTAAGGCGGGGCAGTATCAGCCACCTGATCTTGAACAGGGAGTAAAAAACTGTGCGCAGATGTTGCATCTCTGTCTGCAGGCAGGTATACCGGTTATCCGGATTGGTCTGCAGGCTGAAGAAGGTCTTTCTGCAGAAGGGACGATTCTGGCCGGTTGCTGGCATCCTGCCTTGGGGCAGTTAGTTAAAGCACAACTGTATCATGATCTTGTTGTCCTACTTGCAGGACAGTTCGTAGCAACTGATGGGTTACGGCTTACCTGTCATCCTGACCGGCTTTCAGAAGTGCAGGGACATG
>CAZOTC010000477.1:0-1799 GCA_964582605.1 uncultured Geobacter sp.
GCTTGGTGTATGGGGACATTACACACTGGTTGTCATCAACCTCATCAGGATAAGAAAGGAGAGCCGGAAAAAGAAGGAATGATTATTTCCTTTTCTGTTTTGGCATGAAATATGATTATTTTAAGTGAAATTTAAAAAGTAAGATTATGAAGTTGAAAGTTTTGTTTGTTGGTACTGTTTTGCTGGCTTTTGGTTTGACACAGGTTGTGGACGCACAGCAGAAAAAGGGAGAACCGTGGGTTATCCCGGCAGAGTACAAGAAGATGGCCAACCCGGTAGCAAAGAATGATGCATCGGTTAACGCAGGCAAGGTATCCTTTGCCAAGAACTGTGCCTCATGCCATGGCAAGACCGGCCTCGGTGACGGTCCCAAGGGCAGGATGTGCAAGACATTCCCGGGCGACTTCTCAGGCGCTGCCTTCCAGGGTTACACTGACGGTGAGATGTTTTACCAGACCAAGCAGGGAAGAGGCGAAATGCCGGCCTATGACAAGAAAATTCCTGATACAGAGATCTGGAGCATCGTCAATTATATGAGGACGCTGAAGAAGTAATTTCGTCAGGAGCAAATAAAAAAAAAGCTGTCCGCGTTGGCGGGCAGCTTTTTTTGTTCCTGTACAATCCCTATTTGCCGGGATCTGCGTAACCCAGGGCAACCATTGCTGCTATCGAGTTGTCAAGCAGTGTGCTGATGTAACCGGGGTTGTGGACACCGTTGCTGCGGTCTTCCTTGATGGTGTTGTAGTTCAGGTAGGCCAGAACTGCATTTGCCTTGAAGGTGCCGGTCTTTGCAAGTGCCGTTGTCGGGTTGTAAACACCTGCTGCAACGAGCTGTGACTCGAGCCTTGCCATCTTATCTTCTACTTCAGTGGTAAGGCTTGCAATCATGGCGTCAAGCGTGGTTGCGTTTGTGTGGCATGTTGTGCATCCGGTCTTGAGCATCATCTCGGTGCCGTGGCTGTCATACCATACTCCCATATTGTGGCCGCCGGCTGTGTAGCCGTATGGTGCTGACATGTGGCATGTCAGGCAGCCGTCTGCTGTTGAGTGGGGGTTCGTGGTAGGATAGGTTGTACCTGCAAGCTCAAACGGGCTTTTACCAAGAATCAGGTTGGTGTTGGGTCCGTGATGCGGTCCGATACGTGAGCTGGCGATTGCGAAGTCAGCTCCGTTGGCAACCGGTGCAGGAGAAACAGGACGCATCTGATGGCAGAAGGCGCACTGGTTGCTCGCTCCCTTGTTCCAGATCACATCAGCGTTGGCATATTTGACATCAAGTGTCTGTGCTCCCGGCTTGGTGAGAGTCCAGTCAGCTGATGAATATGTCTGGTGAATCTTGTGGCAGGTTGAGCAGTTGATCTGCATCGGGTTCGACGGGATTGAAATATTCGCAACCGAACCTTCAGCTACATACTCCAGGAATCCCTGGCTGGTGTGACACTGTACGCAACCAGCCCTGTTTGCATATGCAGCATTGCCACCCAGAGCATGGGTGGATGTGCTCCACTGCTGTGAGAACGCTGTCATGGGGCTTGTACTGTTGTGACAGTCGGCACATCCCAATGTGGTTCCGGGGTCTCCCTTGTCTCCCTTGTCTCCCTTGGCACCAACTTCCCCTGCAGGACCCATCGGGCCTTCGCATGAGGCCAGAATCAGGCCGGCTGTAATAACTAATGTGGTTAATCTCAGGCTTCTTTTCATATAAGTTTGATTTAGATTTGCTCACCGGAAAGGTAACAAGACCTGTGATAGTTATACACTTATTCCCGTTGATATTTCAATCACAATGGATTGATAAG
>CAZOTC010000478.1:0-1796 GCA_964582605.1 uncultured Geobacter sp.
GCAGGTTTCTCCGCTATACGCACGGCACTTAGCAGGATGTGGCTTTAATTAAAAACGTGCGTGCTGCAGAGATTTTGTTCAGGTTTATGGTTTGTCTCCTGATGCAGGGCTCATTTTGTAGAAGGGAAATCTATGGATATTTCTCCTGCGGTGCAGATGCTCCACCAAACGCCCGATGTGGATGAGATCCATATTAAAGCTATCCAGGCACTGGAGTCACCCTCTGATGCTGAACGTCTTGCAGGTGCTTATTTATCAATAGACAATTCATTGTTCGATTTATTCCCCACTGCCCTGTCTGTACTCAAGCCGTTACATCAGAAATTCGAATACAATCTAACCTACTGTAGCGCAGCTGCATATGCAGCATGGGTGACAAATGATGTTGATTTCTGCAGCTGGGCGAGCAAACGTTGCATTGTCCTTAACCCGAAAATAAAAAATGGCTACCTCCTTCTCGGTCTGGCCGAACTGGGACGCGAGCAATTTACAGAAAGTTTCTGTGTTCTCTCGGCGGGCCTGCTCAACTGTGCATCTCACGAGGAGCTTGGGCAATGGCAGCAACTTGCCAGTTTACTTATGCAGGGAACGAACAAGGTGAAATTTGTTTTTGATGAACTGGAATTTATCTTTACCTTGTCCGTTTTTAACACTCAGGCGATGGAATTGGCTTTATATCATCTCGCTGGATGTCTCTATGAACACGATGAACTAAGATATGCCCGGCAATTTGTGGGCCCTTGTGATTGTATCGTTGAAGTGGGGGCGCTCGTTGGTAACCATACCATATATTTTGCTAAAGCATTGCAACCGGGGAAAATCCGGGTGTTTGATGCAAACCTGCGAGCGGTTAATCAGATCCGTGAGAATGTAGTATTGAACGGCCTGAACGAAGGGACTACCGAGATTGTCGTCAAACATGCGGCTGTGGGTAACAGTAACGCAGGACAGATCAATATGTTTGGACGCGATGTTTCCTTGATACGTCTTGACGATGAGGTGAAAGACCGGGTGGATTTTATCAAAATTGACGTCGACGGCATGGAGCTTGATGTGCTTGACGGTTGTCGTGGAATTCTGAATCGGGATCGACCTAAAATTATGGTCGAGGTGCAGCGTGAGCAGAGAGCAGATTTTCTGGCTTTTCTCCATAATCAGCACTATACAGTCAAATACCAGATTGACCGACTCATGGATACAAATTACTTCATTTCACCCGAATGACCTGGTGTATGTGGCTCTTTGGAGTTAACTTAGAGCACTTGAGCCTTATAAAGGGCTTGTTTGAGAACAATAGCTGGGCTGGAAACTATTTCCGGCAGCTGCTGGCAAAAGGGCGATGTAAGCAGACATGCAATTTTCTGAAGTGCTCAATGCTTTATTCAAGGTGATTTTTTGACTGATCAGGCGCTAAAAAACGGTATGCGCTCGATTGGACTACTTGACGGGAGTCCAACCCGTAAACGGCCGGTTGTGCTGGTTTCACGCGCAATCGCCTTTACCTTTCCCTTGGCCTACGCCTACCTTGCAGGGCAGTTGCGTGCCCAGGGTGAGAGTGTTGTCGTCTTATTCAAGGATCTGCCGATTGACCAACTGGTGAACCGGATCATGGCGCTTGACCCTCTGCTGGTAGGATGCGGCAGTCTCTATCCCGAACTGGCGGAAACGCGCGCATTGATTGAAAAATTGAATGAAGCGGGCAGATGCTTTCCAGTTGTCATTGGCGGTCAGATGGTAAGCCCGATACCAGAGTTCGCGCTTCGAATTACCGGGGCTGATTTCGGAATCATTGGCGA
>CAZOTC010000479.1:0-1789 GCA_964582605.1 uncultured Geobacter sp.
CTGACCACCCTGATGGTGACTCACTCCATGCACCAGGCCGCCAATCTGGGGGATCGTCTGATCATGATGCACAGGGGGGAGATCGTCAGAGACAGCAGCGGAGCAGACAAACAGCGTCAGCGCCCGGATGACCTGCTGGCCTGCTTTGATCAGTTACGAAGGCGTGAGATGCTGGACGAGAGCGCAGCAAAGATGCTGCAGGAGCAGTATATTTGATGATTTGTATCATTCTGTGTCAGAACAGATCAGAAAGGAGCAACCATGGCACCATCACTCAAAAACCTGTTTGTATCCGCATGTATCCTGTCAGCACTGCTGCCGGCACAGCCGGCCTCTGCAGAACCTTCAAAGGCACAGGTCATTTCACTCTGGGAACAACAGCACAATGTCAAAGGTCGGGTGCTTGACCTGAAAAGCAAGGGAGGCCAGCGCTCCACCAACGAACTGAACGGCCAGAAATACCTGCATCCGGTCGGCACCTGCTGGGATTATGATATCGTTGAGCTGCAGAAATGCGGCTGCCGCCTGTTTGAAAAGGCCAGTGTCTGCTGCAGGACAGGCAGCACCAAGGAATGCGAGGTGCGGATCGGCACCAGAACCGGCATGGTGGACTGCGCAAAATACGGCAAGCCGAAATTCGGGCTGTCCGGCAACACCGAACCGGAAGAATGCAAGGCACAAAAACAGGCTGCCAACTGCTGGTCCCGCAAGGATCTGCAGTTTGGCCCCGGTGTCGTGATCGGCCCTTGCATGAAAGGCGGACCGGTCTTTACCTGCCCCAAAGGCCAGGAGACTGTCACGGACTTCCTGAATCAGAAGTGTGGCCCCACCCCGGAGGATTGCGGCTGCACAGTGGTGGAAGAGTGCTCAAAACCAGAAGGTCTGGAATGTTACAAACAGTGGAAAGCAGACAAAGAGGCGGTGGACTGCTTCTGGAACCCTCAGTATGACAACAACTACAAACGCTGGAAATGTTATGACAACCTGAAGAAGGCCCGGCAGAAATAACGCCGGAACAAGATGCTGTCACCATAACCCGATCAGCTTCCACCACAAGCTGCCCAGTCCGATAAATACGATCAGGTTGACCACTGACATAATGAAGCCCAGCCGCCACCAGGTCCCCTGCGTGATATACCCGGCGCCGAAATAGATCGGTGCCGGGCCGGTGGCAAAGTGGGTCAGACTGCCGAACAGGGCCGAGATTACCCCCAGCCCCATGGCGGCAAGGAACGGTGGTGCCCCTTCAGCTACGGCAACAGCCAGAAACGCGGCGTACATGGCAGTCACATGGGCCGACAGACTGGCAAAGGCATAATGGGAATACATGTAGGCCAGCAGCAACACCCCCAGGGCAACCAACCAGGACACACCGGCCAGTTGTCCTGCCACCAGCTTCGCAAACCAGCTGATCAACCCCAGATGATTCAGTGCCGATGCCAGACTGATCAGGGCCCCCATCCAGACCAGGGTATCCCAGGCCCCCTTCTCTTCAAGCACATCCTTCCAGTCAATCACCTGCCCCAGCAGCATGATCCCCACCGCAATCATCGCCACCACCGTCGCGCTTAAGCCGGTGATACCGGAGGTGGTCCAGAGTACCAGCGCCAGCAGAAACACTCCGGCCACAATCAGCTCCCCCCGGCTGACCCGCCCCATCTTTGCCAGCTCGGCACGGGCGATATCTTTGGCTTCAGGGGTCTTGTCAATCTCGGGCGGATACAGTTTGTAAAGCAGCCAGGGGGTCAGCGCAAGGCTTATCAGTCCGGGCACGGCTGCAGCCAGGGCC
>CAZOTC010000480.1:0-1765 GCA_964582605.1 uncultured Geobacter sp.
CCGATCATCAACATCCCCGGCTGCCCCCCCTCTCCGTATAACCTGCTGTCCACCGTGCTGTATTTCCTGACCTTTAAAAAGTTGCCGGAACTGGATCAGATGGGGCGTCCCAAGTTTGCCTACGGCCGCCGTATTCACGAACATTGTGAGCGCCGTCCTCACTTTGATGCCGGTCGTTTTGCCAAGGCCTACGGCCATGCCACCCATGCCGAAGGGTACTGCCTTTACAAGCTGGGCTGCAAGGGACCGGCCACCTACGCCAACTGCTCGGTGCAGCGCTTTAACGATGTCGGGGTCTGGCCGGTCTCTGTCGGGCACCCCTGTATCGGCTGTACCGAGCCGGATATCCTGTTCCGCACCGCCATTAGCGATAAGGTCCAGATCCACGAGCCGACGCCGTTTGACAGCTATGCACCGGTGGACCTGAAAGAGAAGGGCAAGGGTGCCAGTCCGGTCACCACCGGTCTGCTGGGTCTGGCAGCCGGTGCCGCCCTGGGGGCCGGCGCCATGATGGCTCGCAAGCTGCCGGATGCAGAGCAACCTTCTGAGCATAGGCAGGGAGGCGATCATGATCCAAAAGAGTAGGCGCGAATTCCTGAAGCTGGCCGGCCTGGCCGGGGCAGGACTAGTGACGGCGCCTGCCCTGGCAGTGGCCGGTAGCGGCAGCGCCGGTCCCAATGATGAAGAATTGGGCATGCTGTACGATGCCACCAAATGCGTGGGCTGCAAAGCCTGCATGTCGGCCTGCAAAAGGGTAAACAGCGATTATGGTGCCCTGTCCTATGAGCAGGCCGCCTTTGATCCGGACAAGCTCTGGGATGCCCCCCAAGACCTGACCGGTTCCACCCGTACCCTGATCAAGCTGTTCAAGGAAACACCCAAAGAGTGGTCATACGTCAAATATTCCTGCATGCACTGCCAGAAACCGTCCTGCGTCTCGGTCTGCCCGGTGGCTGCCATGGTCAAGGACAAGATCACCGGCATTGTGGATTATAAAAAAGATGCCTGCATCGGCTGCCGTTACTGCCAGATCGCCTGTGCCTTCAACATTCCCAAGTTTCAGTGGGAAAAGGCGATACCCCAGATTGTAAAATGCGACCTGTGTAAAAACACCTTCCTGAAATCCCATGGTAACTCTGCCTGTGCTGACGCCTGCCCCACCGGCGCGATCCTGTTCGGCAAGCGCAAGGAGCTGCTGACTGAGGCAAAAAAACGGCTGGCTGACCACCCCAAGCAGTATGTCAACCATATCTACGGCGAGTATGAGCTGGGCGGGACCAACCACCTCTATCTGGCAGCCCTGCCGGTCAAGAAGCTGGGACTGCCGGAACTGAAACGGGAAGCCCCGGCCGAGTTCTCCGAAAAGATCCAGCACACCATCTACAAAGGGTTCATCGCGCCGGTGGCCCTCTACGGCACGCTCTGCTTCATTGCAATCAGAAACATGAAGAAGGGGAACGGGCATACCGAAAAACAGACGACTGAAGAGGGGAAAGAAGAATGAGTCACGATGATTACCAGATTCACCGGGCCAAAATCCTGACCCCCTCCTTCTGGGTACTGCTGACCCTGACCCTGATCGGGTTCGCCCTGATCGCGGTCCGCTTCATCTGGGGGATCGGCGCGGTCTCCAACATGAGTGACGGCTATCCCTGGGGGCTCTGGATTACCTATGATGTGGCCACCGGTACCGCCATCGCCTGCGGCGGGTATGCCGTGGCGATCCTGATCTATATCCGCAACAAGATGCACTACCACCCGCTGA
>CAZOTC010000481.1:0-1761 GCA_964582605.1 uncultured Geobacter sp.
GATCAGTCAGCCAGACCGGCTTCATGCCGTACTGGGCTACCCGCACCGGCTGGTTACGGGGGTTGAACATGATAATCGCCCCCTTGGGCATAACTTCCAGCGCCGGAAGTTTCTGCAGTACACCGAAGAGCTGTTCAAGCAGGGCATCCAGATCATTGTCGGTACTGCCGACCATGGTCAGTTCAAAAATAAGCTTGCTTATTTCAAGGAGTTTTCCATCGTCTTTCATCTGCGGTGACACTCCTGACTGAATACGAGTCGAAACGTGGCGCAAGTTTACACGTTAATGAACCGCTGTCAAACAGGAAAGAAGCCTGTTAAAGCCGGTGGCGGCTCGGGCTCTTCAGCTGCCTGATGCTGATCGATGGCGCCACTCTAGTCTGCCATCAGGTCCATTGGTTGGTCATCTCTGGTCAACAGGAAATCAAAGGGAGGTAGTCCCCGTTGCAGCAGGATCAGCAGGATTCTGGGACGCAGCAGAGCTTTCTGCTCTTCTGTGGCAAACTTCAGGAAACAGCGCAGCAGTGCCTCAACCGCTTCCACCGGTTCACCCTTGATATCTTTCACCTGTTCGTCATGTCCCAGGGTAAACAGGGCCGGGTAGGTGCCGTCAGGTTTAAAGAAACCCATAATCCTATGGACTTCTTCGTCACCAAGGACTTCTTTTACTCCGGCAAGAATCTCATTCAGGGCTTCAATCAGAAGCGGAAGTTTTTCGCTGAGCGAGGTGATGATATCCAGACCGACCTGCAGTTCCTCCATCCTGGAGATGAACAGCTCCATCAGTTCGCCTTTGATCAGGCCGCCATGCTGGGGCATCAGTGCAACCGGCGCCGGGTCCAGCGCCCTGATCTTCTTGATCGCCAGCCTGATCGCTTCATTACTGGGCATATACAGCTGGTGAAAGGCCTTGATGCCGGCCCAGTTTTCTTCAACCGCATGCAGGCCGGAAGCAGCTATCCCGCCAAACAGATCGCCGGTAAACAGGATCCGCGATTCCAGGTCGTAGATCATGCAGGCCCCCCTGAAATGGCAGAACGGCGTGGGGATAAACTGCAGCTTGTGCCCGGTGGGCAGCACTACCCGCTGCCCTTGTACCCGGTCAACCGCACGGAATGGCGTTTGCGACATACCGTTCAGATTCACCAGACGCCAGGTATCTTCTGTGGCAATTACCGTCAGGTTTTGATTCAGCTTGGTCAGGGTGGGCAGCACCCCCACCACATCCGGGTCCTGATGGTTGATAAAAACCAGATTGATCTTAGCCAGGCCGCCGGGCAGTACTGCCGATACCTTCTGTGAAAGGCTGTCCAGGTCGTTGGTGGGACCGGGATCGATCAACAAGGTACCGGTAGTGCCGTTCCCCTTGAAGACGCGCAGAAAACTGTTGCGACTGAGGAATGTCTTGGTGCCTGCCCCTACCCAGTAGACACCGGGGGCAAGTTCGCTGGTCTGGTCAAGATTGATAAGATCGTTCATTCTTTTCTCCATAGATGAAGTAATGTTACAACGTCATACCTGCTACAGCTGTTCTACCACACGGTTCCTGCCAGTCTGCTTGGCCAGATATAACAATTCATCGGCTTTGACCAGCATCGTTTCCAGGTCAATGGCCTGGCCGCAGAGGTGGCCCAGTGAGATGGTGAATGAAAACTGACCATTCTGCCAGGACACCGGTGAGGCAGCTACCCTCTGACGCAGGTTTTCAATCCGTTGTGAGGCATCACCGCTGTCATCAATGAAGATGATACAGAACTCCTC
>CAZOTC010000482.1:0-1749 GCA_964582605.1 uncultured Geobacter sp.
TACCGCATTCGATCTCCTGAACGCCGATGCCGTCCAGCAGCCGGGCAATGGCCAGTTTTTCACGACGGGAGAAAACCACCCCGGCGGTCTGCTCGCCATCCCGCAGAGTGGTATCGTCGATGATGATGTTGTTGTTTGTGTTGATCATGGCAAGCTCCTTTTACTGGAGTACTTACAGAGGCTTTGCAGCTCATGTGCCAACACAAAACTGATTGACTTTACAGTACATTTTTCAGCAGACAACCAAAGAGATCTGTAGAGCGGCACTGTCGTTGCTTAATCTGCAATCATGCCGAACTGGAAAGATGCAAAAATACGCAGTAGTAATCCTTGCTGCGCGTTTGACTGCCACCTATGCATACGGTATACACAATCATTAACTTTATTAGTGGAGTCCCCTACGTGCTTACCGGCGACATCAAGGCTAAAATAGACAAAATCTGGAATACCTTCTGGTCAGGCGGCATCTCCAACCCCCTGTCGGTGATTGAGCAGATCTCCTTTCTGTTATTCATCAAACGGCTGGATGACCTCCACACTGCCAAAGAGAAGAAGGCCAATCGCCTGAATAAGCCGATTGAAGGGCCGATCTTTACAGCAGGGCAGGAAAACCTGCGCTGGTCACGCTTTAAAGAGTTTGAGGCAGAAGAGATGTTCAAGACCGTAAGCACAGAGGTCTTTCCCTTTATCAAGAACCTGCACGGCGATGAAGACACCGCCTATGCCCGTCACATGAAGGATGCCATCTTCATGATCCCGACGCCAAGTTTGTTAGAGCGGGTGGTGGAGCAGATCAGCGATGTGCCGATGGAAGACCGCGACACCAAGGGCGATCTGTACGAGTACATGCTCTCCAAGCTGACCACTGCCGGAACCAACGGCCAGTTCCGCACCCCCCGCCATATCATCAAGATGATGGTGGAGCTGATGCAGCCCAGGCCGGAAGATACCATCTGCGACCCGGCCTGCGGCACTGCCGGTTTTCTGGTGGCAGCCGGTGAATACCTGCGGGAGCAGCACCCTGACTTGTTCCACAACGAAGCACTCAAGCAGCACTTCAATGAAAAGCTGTTCAACGGCTTTGATTTTGATTCCACCATGCTGCGGATAGCCAGCATGAACATGATGCTGCACGGCATAGAGAACCCGGCCATTGAACGGCGGGATGCCCTGGCTAACAGTGCTGCCGATATTGCTGATGCCTTTACCCTGATCCTGGCCAACCCGCCGTTTAAGGGTTCACTTGATGAAGAGACCGTTGCCAAGGACCTGCTGCGGACGGTCAAGACCAAGAAGACCGAGCTGCTGTTTATCGCCCTGATGCTGCGGCTGCTGAAACCGGGCGGACGCTGCGCCGTAATTGTACCGGACGGCGTGCTGTTCGGTTCATCCAAGGCTCACCTTGACCTGCGCAAGACCCTGGTGGAGGGCCACAAGCTGGAGGCGATGATCTCCATGCCCTCCGGTGTGTTCCGCCCCTACGCCGGTGTCTCCACCGGTATCCTGATCTTTACCAAGACCAACTCCGGCGGCACGGATCATGTTTGGTTTTATGATATGCAGGCCGATGGCTATTCGCTGGATGATAAGCGTAACCCGGTGGAGCAGAACGATATTCCTGATGTTATTGAAAAGTGGCGTGGCACCGTAGGGGCACGGCGCGCCGGGCCCCTACAGACCGACCCCACCGCGAAGTCATTCCGCGTCCCCCGGCAGGAGATCCGCGACAACAAGTACGACCAGTCCAAC
>CAZOTC010000483.1:0-1740 GCA_964582605.1 uncultured Geobacter sp.
ATTTCCAGTTCATTGGTATCGCTTTCAAGAAGGATGTTGGTCTGTTTCATGGCGATCTCCTGCCGTAGATTTTGGCTGAGTATACCACAACTCTTTAGAATGAAAAGAGGCTGGTGCAAGATTGACAGTTATACCCCCCTATGTTAGCTTCCCTTACTATTCCAAACCTTGGAGATACCATGGTGTTCCCTGATTTTAATGAATTTTGCCGTCTGTCTCAAGACGGCAATCTGGTGCCGGTCTATCGTGAGATCATGGCTGATATGGACACGCCGGTGACCGCTTTTCGCAAGATTGACGACGGTCTGCATTCGTTTTTGCTGGAAAGTATTGAAGGTGGAGAAAAATGGGCGCGTTACAGCTTTCTGGGTTCAGCGCCGTCTGTGCTGCTCCGTTCAAAAGGCACCAGAGTTGAAATAGTGCGTGGTGATCAGATTGATGTGCATGAGTGTGATGATCCAACCCGGTTGCTGCGGGATCTGCTGGCAACGTACCAGCCGGTGGAGTTGCCGGGGTTGCCTCGCTTTGTGGGAGGGGCAGTCGGCTATCTTGGCTACGACATGGTGCGTCACTTTGAGCATCTGCCCACCGATCGCCCTGATTCAATAGGTGCATGGGACTCGTTTTTCATGATCACGGACACACTGTTGATCTTTGACACGGTCAAGCAGAAGATCCAGGTGGTGGCAACGGCACACCTTGATGGCAGTACCTCACTTGAGGATGCCTACCACGGTGCGATCAGCCGGATTGATGCCCTGGAGGCCCGTCTGCGGCAACCGTTGGCAGTCAGTGCCGCTACGGTAGCGTCCCGAGACTCTGTCGGATTTTGCTCTACTATTACCCAGGCCGATTTTGAGTCTGCTGTGGAGCGGTGCAAGGAGTATGTCAGGGCTGGCGACATCATTCAGGTAGTGCTGTCTCAGCGGATGTCCGGTGATCTGACGGTCGATCCCTTTGATATCTATCGGGTGCTTCGTACTCTGAATCCTTCTCCCTACATGTTTTTCCTGCGTTGCGACGATACGGTGGTAACCGGTGCATCACCGGAGGTAATGGTTCGTAAGGAGGGCAACCGGGTAGAACTGCGTCCCATTGCCGGTACCCGCCCCCGTGGTGCCACGCCGGAACAGGATGCGCAATTGGCTAAAGATTTGCTTGATGACCCCAAGGAGCGGGCAGAACATGTCATGCTGGTTGATCTGGGGCGCAACGATCTGGGCCGGGTCTGTCAGACCGGCAGCGTTGAAGTCAGCGAATTGATGGTGATCGAACGCTATTCCCATGTCATGCATATCGTCTCCAATGTGCGCGGCGAGCTGGAACAAGGGCGAGATGCCTTTGACCTGGTGAGGGCCACCTTTCCGGCAGGTACCCTGTCCGGTGCCCCCAAGATTCGCGCCATGCAGATTATTGACGAGCTTGAACCGGTGCGGCGCGGGGTCTATGGCGGGGCAGTGGGGTACGTTTCTTTTTCCGGCAACATGGATCTGGCCATTGCCATCCGTACCCTGGTGGTAAAGGACGGCAAGGTACATCTGCAGGCCGGCGCCGGGATTGTTGCTGATTCAGATCCGGCAACCGAATGGCAGGAGACGATCAACAAGGCCATGGCGGTGCGGAGAGCCATTGAAATAGCTGAAAACGGCCTGAAATAAATCGGCTGCGGAGGCCGACTACTGCGTTACGCAGTCCTCACTTCCTCGTATGTTTTATACATTATCAACTGTTACAAAAGGA
>CAZOTC010000484.1:0-1739 GCA_964582605.1 uncultured Geobacter sp.
GCAGGGGTTTGAGCAGCGGATACGGGAGATCATCCAATGAATCTGGCCTTCTTCAGTAACTGGATCATTCTGCCCCTGCTGGGGCTGGGGCTGCTGATCACCTTTATCCGGGTGGTGCGTGGTCCTTCCCTGCCGGACCGGGTGGTGGCACTGGACCTGATGGCAACCTTCATCATCGCCATTTCAGCGGTCTATTCAATCGCCAGTAATCAGCCGTCTTACCTTGATGCCGCCGTTGTGCTGGCCCTGATAACCTTTCTGGGCACTGTCGCCTTTGCCTATTACCTGCACCGGAGGGGACACCATGCGTGACACACTGATTGCGCTGCTGCTGCTGAGCGGCACCTTCTTTGCCCTGGTGGCAGCTATCGGAGTGGTACGGATGCCTGATATCTATATGCGCCTGTCAGCCGCATCAAAGGCGTCAACCCTGGGGACCAGTTGTATCCTGACTGCCGTGGCGTTCTTTTTTGCCGACACCGGGGTTACCGGCAAGGTGCTGGCGATCATTACCTTTACCCTGCTGACCGCACCGGTGGCGGCCCACATGCTGGGACGGGCCGCCTATTTCAGTGGTGAACCGCTCTGGGACAAGAGCAAGGAGGATCAGCTGGGCAAAGTGGGAGACTGGTTCAAGGAACCGGATCAGCCGGACAAGGATGCCTCATGAATAACCTGCGCCAGCAGATCTATACCGTCATCTTTGAGTCGGATACCCGGGCCGGCAAGATATTCGACCTGGCCCTGATCTTCTTCATCCTGCTGTCGGTTGGCTTGGTGATGCTGGATAGCGTGCCGGGCATCCATGATCGCTGGGGAACCTGGCTGCTGGGGGGCGAGCTGGTGATTACCTTCCTGTTCAGTATCGAATACGCCCTGCGGCTCTACAGCGCCCGGCGGCCCCTGCGCTATGCCCGCAGTTTTTTCGGTATTGTCGATCTGCTGGCGATCATCCCCACCTATGCCGGCCTGTTTGCACCGGGCCTGCATTTTCTATCCACCATCCGGATTCTGCGTGTGTTGAGAATATTCCGTATTCTGAACATGGTGCAGTTTATGGGAGAAGGCAACAACCTCTGGCTGGCCCTGCAGCGCAGCCGGTTCAAGATTGCGGTCTTTCTTTCAACGGTACTGACGGTGGTGGTCTTTGTGGGCAGCCTGATGTACCTGATCGAGGGGGCCGAGAACGGCTACACCAGTATTCCCAAAAGCATCTACTGGGCGATTGTGACCATGACCACCGTGGGTTATGGCGATATCGCCCCCAAGACACCGCTGGGACAACTGACGGCATCGCTGCTGATGGTGGTCGGCTACGGCATTATCGCCGTGCCGACCGGGATTGTCACCAGCGAGATGATGCGCCCCAAGACACCGTTGAAAGGAGAGGCCTGCCCCTGCTGCGGCAAAAAAGTGGAGGAGTGACAACACAGAGCAGTACAACCCACCAAGGAGGAACACCGTATGAAAGCACAACGTATCACCGGCATCGTCATGGCAGCCGTTTTTTCACTGATCTGCTCATCGTACAGCCTGTTTGCAGCTGAACCGGCTCAGAGCGGGATCGACAGCGCGGAACTCAAGAAGTTTCAGGGCACCTGGATGATGGTAGCCGCCGAGATGGACGGCAAGAAAGTACATGACAACCATGTCAAACAGAGCAAGCTCAGCTTTACCGGCACCACGGTTGAGCTGCTGACCCCCCATCAGCACAAGGACAAAATCAAGTCAACGCTCAT
>CAZOTC010000485.1:0-1737 GCA_964582605.1 uncultured Geobacter sp.
GGGGGTGCCGGTCCAGTCAGCTCTGGCCGAATCAAACCGGCTGATTGCCAGAAACCTGGCCCTGCTCTCCTCATTCCTGCTGACCGCGTTCCTGCTGGCCTACCTGATCGGCAAGCGCTCGATTGCCGACCGGATCAACCGGCTGGAAGAGGCCTCCCATCGCCTTGCAGACGGCGATCTGCAGGTGCGGGTTGCCGATGCGGTGCAGGGGGGCGAGCTGGGCAGTCTGGCCCGGAGCTTTGACCGGATGGCACAGCGGCTGGAGCAGCGGGAACAGGAGCTGGAGCAGGCCCGCCACGCCTCGGACAAGGCCAACCGGGCCAAGACCGAATTTCTGGCCAATATGAGCCATGAGATCCGCACCCCGATGAACGGGGTGCTGGGGATGACCCAGCTGCTGCGTTACACCGGTCTGAACGCTGAGCAGCAGGAGTATCTGGAAAGTCTGGAACTCTCCTGTAAAAACCTGCTGGCCCTGATCAACGATATCCTCGACCTCTCCAGGATCGAGGCCGGCCGGATGCAGCTTGAGACTTCGGACTTCTCGCTGCGCCACAGCCTGCAGGAGATCGTCACCAGCCTGTCACCCCAGATCGATCAGAAAGGGCTGCAGCTGACCGTTACCATCCAGCCGCAGATCCCGGAGCTGGTCTGCGGCGACTCGCTCCGCTTCAAGCAGATCCTGCTGAACCTGCTGGGCAACGCTATCAAATTCACCCAGAGCGGCACCATCAGCATCGCCCTTGAACTCTGCTCCAACCTCCAGACCAACTGTACGGTCCGGCTGTCCGTACAGGACACCGGTATCGGCATGGCCCCGGACGAGCTGGAGCGGATCTTCAACCCGTTTGAGCAGGCCGACAACTCCACTACCCGCAGATTCGGCGGCAGCGGCCTGGGGCTGACCATCTGCCGCCGCCTGGTGGAGCTGATGGGGGGGAGCATCCGGGCTTCATCAACACTGCACAACGGCTCCACCTTTTGTGTCGAACTGCCCTACCACTACCGCTGCAAGGGATCCGAACCGTCACCGGCACAGGAGCAGACCATCCCGTCATTGCCGCGCACCGACAAGTCGTTGAAGATCCTGATTGCCGAAGACAATGCCCTGAACGCCTATGCGCTCAACGCCATGTTGAAGCGGATGGGGCATGAGCCTCGTATTGTTTCAAACGGACGCGAGGCGCTGGAATTGTGGCAGACCTGGGCCTGTGCCTGCATCCTGATGGATATCATGATGCCGGAGCTGGACGGACGGCTGGCAATGGCTGCCATCCGGGAGCAGGAGGCAAAAATGGGGGGACACACCCCGATCATCGCCCTGACTGCCCACGCCCTGGTAGGCGACCGGGAGCGGTTTCTGGCAGAAGGGTTTGACGGCTACATTGCAAAGCCGGTGGATATTGAACAGCTGGCCTGTGAACTGGAACGGGTGACGCAACGTGCCGACCGGACGGATGACACAGAGCAAGGCGGCCTGCCGGGCAGGGAGGATCAGAACAGATGAGTTATTTTGCAGACCTGAAGATCAGGAACAAGTTGCTGACAGGCTTTACGGCACTGCTGCTGTTCTGCTGTCTGGTCGGCTACCTCGGTATCCGGGGGATGACCGATACCAAGCGGCGCCTGGATGATATGCACAGCAACCTGATCCCCTCCATCGTGCTGGCCGGTGCCCTTGACAACAGGATGCAGGAATACCGCCGGGCCTACCTGCGCTGCCAGATTGAAACCGAT
>CAZOTC010000486.1:0-1737 GCA_964582605.1 uncultured Geobacter sp.
ACCCGCACCGGTGAACACACGATTATGGAGCCGGTGATCCACAAGGACAAATGTGTCGGCTGTGGCATCTGTGAAAAGGTCTGTGTACGGGAAATCCCGGTCATTGCAGTGCAAAAACGGGTACAGGAACAGAAAGACTCCTATGAATTTTAAGCGCTGGACCATAGCCCGTCATACCGTGCAGCTGTTGATGGTTGCCCTGCTGGCCTCCCCCTTGGCCGGTCTGGCAATCTTCAGTGGCAACCTGGCAGCTGCAGAGCTGCTGGGATTTCCCCTTACTGATCCACTGGCCTTTTTGCAGGCGACCCTGGGTGGGCGGGTCTTTGTCGTTTCCTATCTACTGAGCACTCTGGCCGTAGTCGGGTTTTATTTCCTGCTGGGTGGACGCTCGTTCTGCGGCTGGATCTGCCCGGTGGGACTGATTACAGAACTTGCTGACAACCTGCGTAAAAAACTGGGGACCGGGACAACGGCTCTGCCTCTACATCTTAATCGCTGGACCTTACTACTGGTGCTGGCAGTGGTGACCGTCACCGGTATTCCTCTTTTTGAGGTGATCTCTCCTATTGGAATCATCAATCGGGCAGTTGTCTTCGGGTCACTACTCCCTCTACTACTGGTAGCAGCCATCCTGCTACTAGAACTGCTGGTTGCCCGGCGGGTTTGGTGTCGTTCACTCTGCCCTTTGGGAGGATTCTATAGCCTGCTGGCTGAAGCAAGCCCGTTACGGATCGGATTTATTGCTGAACACTGTACTCACTGCAACGACTGCCTCAAGATCTGTCCGGTGGAAGAGGTGTTGCAACCATCTCTGGAACTGCATCACCCCCAGGTAGTTGCTGGAGACTGCACCCGCTGCATGGCCTGTCTTGATGCCTGTCCCTCAAAGGCTCTCACTATTTCCGTTGGTTATCATTCACGTTCAAAAGACACACCAGACCCCCACAAAGGAGGCCGATGATGAAACGCTTTGCACAGCTTGTATCCCTGGTTTTCTGCTTGCTGCTGCTGGTTTTAACCCCTGTCTATGCCGATGAACAGCCTGAGCCGAATCTGGCTGCCGATGCAGTAAAGGCGGAAAAACATCCACCGGTTATACCTCACGGGGTGCAGGATGACGCCGATGGGGCTTCATGCAACGGCTGCCATACCGGCAGCCTGAAGATGGCGCCCCATCCTGATCGCCTGAACTGCACCCAGTGCCATGTGCCGGGTGAGGCAAAAAAACCGGTTAAGAAGGGGAGCAAAAAAGGCAGCAAAAAATGACAGACCTATCAGGCTGAGCCGGTTTTCCAGCTTTTGAGTATAGCCTGCTAGATTAGTGCTACGACATTTTGATTCAACAAGTAAGAGGGGGGGTGAAGGGATGGGGTCTTTTTTAAGTGGTAAACGACTGCGAATTGCTGTCATTGCCGCTATCTGCGCAGTGTTGTTTGGCGTTTTTCTGTTGTTGGGTCCACCGCACCTGCTGGCGAAGTCTGAATCGCCGGACTTTTGTGCAAGCTGTCATGTAATGGAAGCCCAGCACACTGCGTACATGCACTCCGGTGCACACCGACGCAACAAATGTGTTGATTGCCACCTGCCAAACGATGGCATTGCCATGCACTACATCTGGAAATCCATCGACGGCATGAAAGACGTGCTGTTCTTCTACTCCGGCAAGGTTCCGGAGAAGATCACGCTGTCTGAACATGGCGCCAAGGTGGTCAAGGCCAACTGTATCAGATGCCACAG
>CAZOTC010000487.1:0-1722 GCA_964582605.1 uncultured Geobacter sp.
GGTCTTTCAGCGGCACTGACGGTTTTTTCTCAAGCGGGCGGCTTTCGGTCTTGAGGGATTTTTCCACCCCCACAGCATCAATCAGGACAAAGCGGCTCTTGGCGCTGTCAGCGCTGTTGGATACCCGCTTCAGGGCATCATGGTCAAGACTGCGGACACCACGTCCCTTCATCTGCTCATAATACCCCCTGGAGCGGACATCACGCATGAAGAGCAGCACTTCCAACGGCTTGACATCGGTGCCGGTGGCGATCATGTCCACGGTAACGGCAATGCGCGGGTTATAGTCGTTACGGAAACTACTAAGAATGCTGTCCGGGTCTTCTTCTGCCTTGTAGGTGACTTTTTTGCAGAAAGCGTTTCCCTGATTGTAGACCTCGCGCACGATCTGGATTATGTCGTCGGCGTGGCTGTCGGTCTTGGCAAAGATCAGGGTCTTGGGGGTCTCGTTCCGGCTGGGGAATATCTGCGTCTCCACCGCTGTCTTCATGGCCTGGATTACCTTGCGGATCTGGCTGATGTTGACCACCGACCTGTCCAGTTCCTTGCCGGTGTAGAGAAGATCTTCCTCTGCCTCGGCCCAGCGTTTCTTGCGGGTCTGCCGGTCGCGGTGATCCACCCATTCTTTGGCCTTCAGTTCAGCCCCCTTTTTGGTAATCTCGGTTTCAATCTCAAAGACGTCATACCCCACGTTTACGCCATCGGCGACGGACTGCTCATAGGTATACTCGGCAACGATATTTTCGTTGAAGAAACCAAAGGTGCGTTTGTCAGGGGTGGCGGTGAGCCCCACCAGGAAGGAATCAAAGTAGTCCAGCACCTGCTTCCAGAGGTTGTAAATGCTGCGGTGGCATTCATCAATGATGATGACATCAAAGGTCTCCACCGGCACAGCCGGGTTGTAGCGGACCACCTTGGCCTGCTTGTTGGTCTGGACAATCTGGTCCAGCGGCACATCCTCGGCAGATTCATCAATCGGTTCACCCGAGAGGATGGAGTACATCCGCTGAATGGTGCTGATGCAGACCTTGGCTGCCGGGTCAATGGTGGGGCCATTCAGACGCTGTACATTGTACAGTTCCGTAAACTTGCGGGCATCATCGGGCGGGGTGTAGGCCATGAACTCCTGATGGGCCTGTTTTCCCAGGTTGCGGGTATCAACCAGAAAAAGAATCCGCTTGGCATCGCCATATTTGAGCAAGCGGTAGACCGAGGTGATGGCAGTAAAGGTTTTGCCGGCGCCGGTTGCCATATGTACCAAGGCGCGGGGCCTGTTCTGGGCAAGGGATTTTTCCAGCCCGGTTACCGCACTGATCTGGCAATCACGCAGGTTACGGGTCGGCAGTTCCGGCATCTGTTCCTTGAGGCGACGACGGAATGATTCGGGCTGATGCAGCCATTCGGCAAGTTGTTCCGGCTTGAAGAAGTGAAACAACTCACGGGCGCGGGCAGCAGGATCGGCGCCATCGGTGAAATGGATTACCTGCCCGGTACTTTCAAAAAGAAATCGCAGGGGAGTTGACTTAACCCGCCATTTAAGAATGCTCTTTGCGTAGCGTTCGGTCTGGTCTTCCACAAAGGTAAGTATAGTGTTGTCAGGTTTGGCTTCAATCACCCCGACCGGCTGGCGATCCACAAACAGCAGATAATCCGCTGGTCCGGTATCAGTTGGGTATTCACGCACTACAACACCCGGACCGGTACCCAGGTTAATCTTTTTCA
>CAZOTC010000488.1:0-1715 GCA_964582605.1 uncultured Geobacter sp.
ACATCAGCGGGATCAGCAGGGCGGTCAGGATCTTGTCTTTCTGGTTTTCCAGGGTCCGGGTGGCGTAGATGCCCGGCACGTTGCAGCCAAAGCCCAGCAGCATCGGGATGAATGACTTGCCGTGCAGGCCGATGGCATGCATGGCCCGGTCCATCACAAAGGCAGCACGCGCCATGTAGCCGCTGCCTTCCAAAAAGGTGATGAAGAACATCATGGCAAAGATCACCGGCACAAATACCAGCACTGAACCGACCCCGGCGATGACGCCGTCATTGATCAGCGAGACGGTCCAGTCCGGTGCGCCGATACCGTTCATGATGGAGGTGGTCCAGCGCTTGAACGGTCCGTTGGTCATGGCATCCAGCCAGTCGCTGAAGGGGGATGAGAGATCAAAGGTCAGTTTGAACAGCAGCCACATGGCCACCGCAAAGATCGGAATGCCCAGAAAGCGATTGAGTACGATCCGGTCAATTTTTTCAGTCAGCTCGATGTTGCGTTTTTCCGGCTTGGCCAGCACCTCTCGACACAGCCCGGCAGAGAGGGCGTAGCGGGTATCGGCCAAAAGCCCTTCAATATCGTCACCGTGGGCACGCAACAGGTGTTCAAACAGCTGCGGAGGCAGTGAACCAACCGGAATGTTGGCAGCCTTGAAGATCAGGCTGTCCCCCTCCAGCAGTTTCGGCAGCAGCCAGCGTTGCGGGTACTGCTCCAGCAGGGCAGGGTGATTGCGTTGGATATGGTCACGCAGTCCTTCCAGTACACCCTCAATATCTTCGCCATAGTTAAGGATTCTGGGGGCTTGGTACTCTGCAGCCACCACCGCCTGCAAAAGTTGGTCAAGCCCGGTCTTTTTAACCGCAGAAGTTGGAAGCACCTTGATGCCCAGCGTTTCTTCCATCTGCCGGGTGTTGATCCGGTACCCCTTGGCCTCGGCCTCGTCAAAGATGTTGAGGGCCATTATCATTGGCAGGCCAAGCTCAAGCAGCTGGGTGGTCAGATACAGGTTGCGCTCTAGGTTGGTGGCATCCACCACGTTGATGATCAGATCCGGTTTTTCCGTTACCAGATAATCACGGGTAATGATCTCTTCCTGGCTGTAGGGGGAAAGTGAGTAACAGCCCGGCAGGTCCACCAGCCGGATGTTGCGTCCTTCAACCTCAAATTCGGCCTCTTTCTTTTCTACGGTCACGCCGGGCCAGTTGCCCACCTGCAGGCGGCTGTCGGCAATGGCGTTGATCAGGGTTGATTTGCCGCAGTTGGGATTGCCGGCAACCGCTACCACCAACGGTTTTTGTTGACTCATGGCAGTACCTCGATCTGAATCCCCTTGGCCTCGTTCTTGCGCAGGGAAAGGTTGTAGCTTTTTACAGTTATTTCTATAGGGTCACCCATCGGTGCGATCTTCTCAACCTTGACGGTCTCACCGGGGATCACCCCCATATCCATCAGACGGCGGCGGATCGGCCCGATACTGCTGTCCAGTTTCAGTATTTTGCCCTGTTGTCCGGGGATGAGATTACTCAGGTTCATGCGTTGATTCCTTTCACTTTAATGCTGCGAGCCATACGACGGTCAATGGCAATCCGGGCCTCATCAACCAGCAGCAACAGCAGGTTACCGTCATTTTTCAGCATTTCCACCTGCTTGCCCACCCGCAGCCCCATCTCTTCTGCGCGGGTTTGGGTGGCCTTGCCATGCTGATGGCCGTGACCGTC
>CAZOTC010000489.1:0-1714 GCA_964582605.1 uncultured Geobacter sp.
CCATAACAACAACAGACTGGGAATGCTGCTGGGACCGTGACGTCATTGCCATGGGCGACTGTCCTAATATTGTTGAAGGCGACGAAGACCTTCTGTTGTCCCGTAGTCGGCGCATCCTTGAAAAGTGCTGTGATTGCGATAACTTCAAACGGGATGTGAGACGTTTCCGTGAGAGCGGCCATCCGCTGGCCCCGGTTTTTGCCATCCTGCATGCCGACTATCGGCGCCAGAAGAACCAGATTCAATCCCTTGCCAATTTCCTCGATACCAAGACCCTTGAAGTCCGTTTCCTGCACGAACTGGGTTCAGTACTGCAAAGCTCGGTTGACCTCGATGAGGTGCTGTCGGTTGCCCTGACCGCCATTACTGCCGGCAAGGGCTTCGGTATGAACCGTGCTTTTCTGTTGCTGGCCGACAAGGAACGCCATGTTCTGAAAGGGCATCTGGCCATTGGTCCACGTTCGGCAGAAGAGGCAGGCAAAACCTGGCAGGAGATCGAATCCGGGGATCAGGACCTGCAGGGGCTCTCGCAGGTTTTCCGTAAGGACAAACTCAATGCCGAGCGGGACAAGTTTCACGATATCCTTGAGCGTCTGTCTGTGCCGCTGGATGATGAACGGCATATTATCATCAGATCGCTGGAGGATCACAAACCGATTCTGATCACTGATGCCTTTCATCGGAATGATGTTGACCCGGAGTTTGCCCGTATCCTGGGAGTTGACACCTTCCTGCTGCTGCCGCTGATCGCCCGCAACCGACGTGTAGGTGTCATCATTGCCGACAATTTCATCACTCATCGCACTATCACTGATCAGGATATGCACTCGATCGAGACCTTTACCTTTCCGGTCGCCTTTGCCATAGAGCGGGCCTCGCTGTATGAGCGGGTACAGGAAGAGGTGGAAAAGCTGAAACAGGCCAACATTCAGTTGCATGACCAGCAGGAGCAATTGGTCAGAATGGAGAAGATGGCGCTGGTGGGGCGGATCACCTCCAGCATTGCCCATTCCATCCGTAACCCTCTGATGGTGATCGGCGGCTTTGCCCGCAGTATCATGAAAAGTACGCCGGACAATGACCCCAAACGGGGCTTTATTGAGTCGATTGTCACGGAGGCCCAGCAACTGGAGCAGGTGCTGGGCGAGATCCTGACCTACTCCGATGCCCTGTTTCCGACCTGCGACTTCTGGGACCCCAACCAGCTGGTTGAGTCATCATTGCGGGACATTCAGGAACGGGTTATTTCCCAGGACTATGCCTGTCATTTCCATGCCGGTGAACTGCTGCCGCCGGTTTATATTGACTTCAAGCAGACCACCTATTGTATCCGCAATATTCTGCTCAGCACCATTGACGGCCTGCAGAACGGTTACATTGAGATCAGCACCAGGCTGGAAGGGAGTCATGTCACGGTACGGATTTTTGACCGCGACCGGACCCTGTCTGAAGATGAGCTTGAAGCACTGTTAACCCCCTTTACCGAAACCCGCGAGATGGGGTCAGGCCTGAATATGGCCCTCTCGCGCAGCATGCTGGACAAACAGAATATCCCTCTGGTAGTGGTGGCCCCACCGCAAGGAGGGGTTACCTACACCATCAAACTTCCCACTTTCAAGGAGGAGAGAAGACATGAGCAGATTACTGGTAGTTGACGACGAGGCCAATATCCGGCTGCTCTACAGCGAAGAACTGGCTGATGAGGGCTATGCCG
>CAZOTC010000490.1:0-1713 GCA_964582605.1 uncultured Geobacter sp.
GGCATGGGGAGAGAGGGAGGCATCAGTGGCGTTGAGGCGCGCCTCAACCGAGGCGTTAAAACGGACAAAACGCTCCGGCTTGGGCAGACGCTCTTTGTGACGTGCCAACAGGGCCATCGCCTCTACCAGTGACTCAACGACAAAGAAGTCGTTCTTGTCATTTGGGTTGGTGAACTTGAGCGAGTAGCAGAGTTCGGTTACCCGGTGTTCAACCTGAATCCGGGTGTTAACCTCCATGAAGTAGTGACGGTCACGGTCCACGATACACTCAAAGGTTGAGGCGGAATCAAGGCCAACGGCCTGACCGAAACGGGCGGACTCTTCTTCCATCCGCTGCAGCACCTTCAGGTCGGATTCAAGCGCTGCAACCTCTTCCTTCTTCTTTTCGGCCTTGGCCTTGGCAATGGCGGCCAGCAGCCCTTCCTGGGTTACGGAGACCTCAAGCAGTTTCTGCTCATGCATCTGCAGCGAACAGTCACGCCCCCCCAGCGAGATACACCAGTCGCCGTTGCCCAGCAGCTGGATCTCGTTGTGGCGGGTCTGCTCAATGTTCAGCTCGATCAGGACGTTCTTGTTGTCACCAACGCCGTTGGCTTTAACTTCCTGCAACACCTCTCTGACCATGGCCGGAGCCTCGGCAGCCGCCTTGGCTATGGCCTTTTCATCGGCATTCTTGGCTGCCAGCAGTGAGGCTCCCAGAATCCGCTGCCCTTTACCGCCGCCACCACCAATCGCCTTGAGACGGAAACGGCTTCTGGGATATTTACGGAACAGCTCGGCCACCTCTTCCTGCACCTGGGCGCAGAGTTCTTCAATGGAGTAAAGGTCGATCCCCTTGGCGTAGGAGGTCATCAGGATATGATCAGCCAAGCTCTCAAGCGGCAGCTTGGCATCTTTCAGGATCTCGGCGTCACACTCCAGCCCTTCAGCCTTGACCAGCGCCAGCAGTTTTTCACGGCTGTCATGCTTCTTGACCAGGGTACGGGCGGTGACGTTGTCTACACCGGGGGTTACTGAAACATTTACCTGCAGGGCGGTCCGCTTGGCTTCGTCCTTTTTACCGGCCCGGGCCTGAGTTGCTGCGCAGGGACCGATGAATTTGAGACCGGCCTTTTCTATGGCAGCGACAAACTCTTCATCTTCCGCCATGAAACCGTAACCGGCGAAGATTGAGTCATAACCGTTATCCTTGGCAATGCTGATGATCTGGTTGATCCGCTCAACCCGTTCTTCCTTGCTGGCGCCGGAGTAGTCAGGCACCCGGTGGACTCTGGTGGAGTCGGTCAGTTGGCGCAGTTCCGGTGCCAGGGCGTTGGGATAGACGATCGAGTCTTTCTCTGAGAGCAGGATGCCGTAGTGGCTGATCCCCATCTCGTGGTAGACATCCATGGCCTCCTTACGGATCGGGCCACGGCAGACAATCAGCGGCTTCAGATCTTCGCAGGAAAAGGAACGGACCCACTCGGACGGTGATTTGCTCAACCGGCGGTCCCGGTGAATCAGGGGGTTGTGTTTGTAGTAATCAGAATGTGGCATGGGCTTGTATCTCCAATTCAAATCAATGAGTAAAATAATGGATTAATGGAACTCGCGCTGGATCGCCTGCATCGGACCTGGCTTGTAGTGCCGCAGCAGGAAGTTCATGTTCTCTCCCAGCACCTTACGCAGGTCAGTGGGCATCACCAGCGATGAGATAGAGCCCAGCGCCAGACC
>CAZOTC010000491.1:0-1710 GCA_964582605.1 uncultured Geobacter sp.
CGTTGTCTAAGAAAGAGGAGGTTATAATGCAAGCAAATCTGGAAAAGTATAAAAATAGGTCTTAAAAAGCTTGTCGATCAAGGGGAGTTGTTACACGCAACAATGCAGTATGAATGCTTTATACCTCCTGCTTCAGGAAATCTTGACGTCACTGTTGCTTGACCGTCATGGCAAGCCAGATGCCGGTTAGCACAAAGACCACGTTCGCTCCCCAGGCTGCCACAAAGGGGGGCAGTACGCCGCTGCGACCGTAGGACTGAATTGCGGCATTGATAATGAAGTAGCCAAAGCCGATGGCCACGCCTGCTGCGATCCCTACGGCAGCGCCACTGGTGCGACCGGTCTTGAGGGCAAACGGTATCCCCAGCACCACCATCACAAAGGCACCAAACGGCAGGGCCAGCTTGGCATGCATCATGGTGCGGTAACGTCCGGCCGGATAGCCGCCCTTTTCAAGACTGACCGCATAGTCCCGCAGTTTGCGAAAACTGAAGTTGTCAGCGTTATTATCCAGAATCCTCAGGTCATCCACCTTCAATTGAAGCGGAATGGCCATCCTCGCTGCCACAGCCAGACCGCCTTTCCCGTCAAAACTGCGGGTGTGAACCTGCAGCAGCTCCCACCCCCCCTGCCTGCTCATTGCCTGTTCAGCATCCATCCTCCTGATCGGCTGCATGTCGTTGGAAAGTTCCCAGACAGTGACACCTTTAAGAGTCCGGCTGGCCGGGTCAAAGACCTTGGCCTGCAGAATCAGGTTATTGGAGCGGAACCAGATGTTGTTAAGCCGGAAAAAGGTGTTGATTCCCTGTTTTTTGATCACGACCTTTTCAATATGCTCCATCTGCTGGTAACTCTTAGGCACGACAAATTCCGAGTTGATCAAAAGCAGACAACTGCAGAAAAATCCCAGCAACAGCAAGGGGGCCACGATACGGGGAACACTGAGTCCGCAACTGCGCATGGCAGTCAGCTCACTGCTACGCGAGAGCATCCCCAACGTGAGCAGCGTTGCCATCAAAACAGAAAATGGCATGGTCTGCCCCAGCATTTCAGGAATCTTATACAGAAAAAATGTCAGAATAGCGGACAGGGAGGCCCCGGCTTTGCTGAAGCGGCCGAGCTTCTCCATAAAATCAATAATCAGGTAAACCGCAAGGAAGCCCCCCTGACAGAGCAGAAACAGCCGGAGCCAGGTGACAGCCAGATAACGCCCGAGGATGCCAAACATCATCTGGAGAACCCTCCTGTCCTGAACAGACTCCACAGCTCTGTTTTGAGGGTAAGCTCATTCGAGGCAAGTCTCAGCAGCAGCACCCCAGAGACAAGAAACAGCATATTCGGCAGCCAGATTGCAAGAAACGGCGGCATCCCCCCTTTTTCAGCCAGGGTTCGCAAAAAGGTAAGCAGCACATAGTAGGCCAGCAGCAGCAGGATACTGATCGTAAAGCCGGCCCCTTTGCCTGACCGCCGGTTAGAGAGTCCCAACGGCAGTGCCAGAATAGCAAACACAAAGGTTGCCGCCGGAAATGCAAAGCGGCTGTGCAGTTCTGTGGCCATCTTGAGACGAGTCTGGTTGGGTATCTGCGGGGAAGAGGCTTTCCGGTACAGCTCACCGATTCCCATATCAAGTTCAGTCCGTACCAACGGCGTACTACGGCCTGATTCGGCAGTCAGCAGATACTCATTGAAGGAGATCAGGCGGTAATCATC
>CAZOTC010000492.1:0-1706 GCA_964582605.1 uncultured Geobacter sp.
GCGGAGCCATTACGGTCAACAGCACTCCCGGCAGCGGCACAACGTTTACCATCTATCTGCCGGTAACCGAGAGGCCGGAACCTACGAACGAAACCAGTTAAACCTGTGCATATAAAATCAGACCTAAAATTAGTTGCCTGTTGGCGTGACAAACAAAATACAGATGGTATACTTCCCCATCAATACCGGCTGCCGAATCAAAAGGAGAACAGAACCAGATGAAATGTACCACACTGATGACAGGACTTATTATGCTGTGCACCGTCTGCTGCGCCACTGCAGCAGCAACTGCACCGCAGCTGCCAAAGTACCAGAGCTGGAAAAAAAGCATCCGCAAGGTTGTGACGGACAAGAAATCACTCTTCTACGGTATTCACTACATCTATGCCGACAGCAAGGCACTCAAGGGATATAAGGCCGGTAACAAGTTTCCCGAGGGCAGCCGCATTGTGGTTGAGCATTTCAACATCAAGGGAGACAACAGCACTGTTGACGGCCCTAAAAACATGGTAGTTCTGATGAAAAAGGACAAGACACAAAAGAGCACCGGTGGCTGGTTGTATGCCGGCTATACCGCGGACGGCAAACCGAGCCGCCTTGATCCGGTTAAAAACTGTTTTGAGTGTCACCAGAAGGAAGTGGCCGGACGGGACTACGTCTTTTCAAGCAGCGCAGACTTTTAGAGTAAAGGAGTCCTACCGTGAAATGTCTGATCGTTGAAGATGACTTCATCTCCCGCAGGATTCTGCGTGAGCTGCTGAATCCTCATTTTGAGATTGAAATAGCTGTTGATGGTGAAGAGGCAATCACCGCATTCAAGCTGGCCCACCAGGCAAAATCGCCTTTTGACCTGATCTGCATGGATATCATGATGCCCAAGATGGATGGGCGCGAGGCGTTGCGGCTGATCAGACAACTTGAAAAAGAGCTGGAAATACCGCCTAACCTTGAGACCAAGATCGTTATGACTACGGCACTGGATGACCCCAAGACGGTTTTTGACTCTTTCTATCAAGACGGCGCAACCGCCTACCTGGTCAAGCCGATCAGCAAGCAGAAACTGATCCGTGAACTCCGTGCCCTGGGATTGATCCAGTAGGGATACCGGCGGCGAAAGGAATTAAGACCGATGACGAATCCTCTCTGTTCACAGATACAACGTTGGCATGCCCAGCTTACTCCTACCATGGAGATTCTGCGCCGCCTGGCCGGCAGTACCGAACACCAGTTTCTGGAGCTGGGAGAAAAATTGCAGGACTTTTCGCTGCGTTCATCCCTTATCTCAACGACTGCCCGTAACCTGGTGGAACTGGTTGCCGGTTCCGAAAGTACCGAATTGACCAACCGCCTGCGCCGGCTTTTCAGCGACATGGATGACTATCTGGGCCGGGTCAGTACTCAGGGGGTCCAAAGCTGTAACACCCTGGAACAGATCATGGTGCAACTTGACAACGTTGTCCAACCTCTTGAAGGGTTTCAAAAGATGGATAAAGCCCTGCGCATGCTTTCCATCTCCACGAAAATCGAGTCTGCCCGTCTGGGAGAACTGGGGGCCGGTTTCACCACGCTGGCCATGGATGTTGAAAAACTTTCCCAGGCTGTCAGTGAAAAATCAGCCGGCATTATGATTCAACGTCAGTCTCTGACCCAGCTGATCAACAACAACCTTGAAATGGTACGGGCCACCGAGGCTCACCAGTATGCCG
>CAZOTC010000493.1:0-1702 GCA_964582605.1 uncultured Geobacter sp.
ATTTTCTCGAAAGTCATCTGTCGTCCGAAGTTATGCGGTTGGACAAACAGCGCCAATTTCTTTCGCTGCTCCTGATTGATATCGATAATCTTAAATTTGTTAATGATACCTTTGGTCACGATTTTGGTGATCGCCTGCTGGTAGCGATCGCCAAGCGTCTTAAGCAGGCCGCCTGTCCCAGCTGTATTGTCGCACGGTTTTTGGGGGATGAGTTTGCCCTAGTTCCCCCGCTTTTTGAAGGTTCTACCCAGGTTTCCAGTCTGGTAAGTCGAGTACGGGAACAGCTGGCGGTGCTGTTTACCGTTGATGGAGCTGAGGTGGCGATTACCGCCAGTATCGGCGTTGTTACCTTCCCGGAGGATGGAGAAAATGTAGACAATCTGCTGCGTAATGCCGAGGCGGCCATGTATGAGGCCAAGCGGTTGGGGCGTAATACAGTCGTGTATTATACCAGTGAATTTCACAGGCGTGCACAGCATAGATTGATGCTGGAGGCACGGCTGCATCGCGCCCACGAAAATGCAGATTTTAGTCTGCACTATCAGCCCCAGATTTGCGTGAAGACCGGTAAGGTTGTTGGAGTTGAGGCGCTTTTGCGGTGGACGCCGGTAGATATACCGGCGATCTCGCCAACAGAGTTTATTCCAATTCTGGAAGAGACCAGCCTGATTGTGCCGGTGGGTACCTGGGTGCTGTACGAAGCTTGTCGTCAGGTTGTGGCTTGGCAACAGGCCGGTCTGACACCTTTGCGATTGTCAGTTAATATTTCGGCAGTTCAGTTTCAGCGCGGCGATCTTGCTGAAACGGTACGTCTTGCCCTGGCTGAAACCGGGCTTGAGCCTTCCCGGCTCTGTCTGGAACTGACGGAGAGTATGTTGATGATTGACACATCGCATGCCCAACAAAAACTGCAGGAACTTCGTAACCTGGGGGTCAGCCTTTCCCTGGATGATTTTGGTACCGGTTATTCATCGCTGGCCTATCTTTCCTGTTTGCCAGTGCAGGAACTAAAGGTGGACCAATCCTTTGTCCGACGCCTGCATGACACCCCATCTGATACGGCAGTGGTTAATACAATCATAGCTATGGCTCAGGAATTGGGACTTGAACTGGTGGCAGAAGGGGTTGAGACAGAAGAACAGAAGGCCCATCTGGTCGGACGGGGATGCACAACCATCCAGGGCTTTCTGTTCAGCACTCCACTGACGCTAGATGAACTGGCTGTCTTTATCAGTCGTTGGAGGCAAGATGGATTGCATTGCTGAGCACGGTCTGATTCGTCAGGCTGCTGAATTGGTTAGAATTGCAGATGTTTTAATTGTCACTGCCGGTGCAGGTATGGGGGTGGATTCAGGTCTGCCTGATTTTCGTGGTAATCAGGGGTTCTGGCAGGCCTACCCACCCTATGCCCGTCTGGGTCTTTCTTTTGTGGAGTGTGCCAACCCGGAACATTTTGAACATGATCCGGCATTTGGTTGGGGATTTTACGGCCACCGCACCAATCTGTATCGGGATACCGTACCCCATGAAGGATTCCAGATTCTTCGACGTTGGATTGATCAGAAGTCTGTGCCGTATTTCGTGGTTACTTCAAACGTTGATGGCCAATTTCAGAAGGCAGGGTTGGATGATGACCTGATTCTGGAGGTGCATGGTTCAATCCACTGGTTGCAGTGCAGCAGCTCCTGCGGTGATGCCATCT
>CAZOTC010000494.1:0-1696 GCA_964582605.1 uncultured Geobacter sp.
GGAGAGCTTCAGTATTAAGACCCCGCAAGGATATATCAACACACTGCCACCCGGTACGCTGCTTGAACTGTCACCAGACCAGGCGGCGGCACTGGGGGGCAAAGTACGGGCAGCGGATGAAATGCAGAATGTCGGCGACTGGCGGCCAACCTTCCATGCACGGCTGCAAGGTGATGTTCTGATGCTCTCCGGCGTGACGGATGATCTTGCCGGGGAGATAATCAAGTTGACTGCTGACGACCTGCCCCTACAGCGGCGGTTGCTCAAGTTACATTGCGGGACATACTCCGGGCCGTGGTGGGGGCGATTGGTGGAACGCTGGCAGGAGCGAGCCGGGATAATGCAGTTTGAAGGAGGTCTAACAAAGGACGATGCAGAATACCAGGCTGCTGTATGCCTCCGCGCCGATATGTTCCTTGAAGAGCTGAGGTCCGCGCCATGAATCACTACAAGAAGAAGTACGCCGGATAAGGGATCAGGCAACACAGAACCCCATACCAACACCAGCACCACAACCAGAAAACGCCTCACAGGGGCGCATATCAAACGGCGTGAAGCCGTAACGAAAGGATTTACCATGAAGAAAACCAGCAACCAGACCACCAGCAGCAAAAAGCAGTTTAAAACTGTACCACTTTCAGAAGTCCCCGGCTTTGGGGAAGTGTTGACAGGCAAGAAAACGGCAAAACAGGCAGCATCAGAGCAGTTCAGCAACGACCTGGGGGATTTCTTCGGGAGCATCCCCGGCGTGAAAGGGATCTTCAGCAAGGGGCAGCTTAACCAGCAGCAGGACGCAGAGCCGGATTGTACCGAGTGTGACAACTACCTGTTCAAACTTCACCAGATTAGGAGCTCTGCTTACAGATGCGAAGTCCTGTCAGCGCTTGCCTCCGACCTTGTCGCTCAAGAGGCTGATTTCGGCAGGATCAACGCCATTCTGGAAGAGATCGCGAATCAAAGCCGCGAAATGCAACTCACTTGCGGGGCTGCTTATTGAAAACCCTGGTGGCTGGGAGACCGGCCGCCTTTTAATCCTGCAAGTTATGGACAAGGAGAGGAGCATCTAAAATGCCAACCGACAAGCTTGATCTACTGGAAAAGGAAACCATCAAAACGGCTCTTGCTGCTGGTAAGAGCGTCCGCCATGTTGCAATGATAACGGGGAGATCACGACCGACCGTTGATAAGGTGAAAAATGACTGCAAAGAGGACATACAAGCCATGTCGGCGCGGCTGGCTGACTCATTCTTTGAAACGGCAGAACGGGCGCTTGCACACATATCTGACGAAAAGCTGTTAAGCAGCAATGCGCGGGATTTGGGCGTACTGGCCGGAATCGCTACAGACAAAGGGCGCTTATTGTCTGGACTTACAACCGAAAACCATTTGATGATTCACGCCAACGCAGCGTTGAAATCGGCTGAAGATTGGGGGAACGGCCACGTAATTGACGCTACGGAGGTTGAAAATGGTTAAACCCACGGTTTCACTCTGCCCTATATGTAAAATTGAGATTCCGGCTGCAATATGCACAGACACTAATGTCAGAATGATTAAAGTCTGCCCTGATCATGGCAAGTTTGAAAGTATTATTGAGTGCGACCCTATGTTCTATGCTGAAGTATGCAGGCGGACCGGTTCAGGACAAGCATATAAGGGGACATTTGTTGACACTGGCAATCAATGCAACACGGCG
>CAZOTC010000495.1:0-1690 GCA_964582605.1 uncultured Geobacter sp.
ATTTTCTTTTCGATTAACTGGGACAAAATATGGAAAGTCACATTCGTTTTTCCGGCTCCGGATCGCCCCAGAATGGCGGTATTCTGAATAATCTCACCATATCTCAATCCAAATGGCCATTTTTGTTTATCGTACCGTATTGTTCCAATGTTGATTGAACCCTTAGCGATATTTTCAGGTAGCAGCGATAACAGAATCTTGTTCTGAAAGTCACCGAAGGTCTGATAAGTGATTGATATGAGTTGTTTTTCGATGAGGGATTTGAGTTCCGGGTCTGCTAATTCATATAATCTCATCCAATGCGTAATCTTATCCGGCATAAGAGGTTTTAGCTTGGCTGCAATTTTTTCAAAATTCATTCTGGTGGAAGTAAAAGCTTAAGCAGAGAGTACTATATAAATGATGAACTGAAAAGGAGGTTAATAATGAAACATGCAGGGTTATTTAGCTTAGCTGTTCCTTAACAACTGATAGTTTGATTGACCTTCCCCCGTTTATAGTACCACTAAACATTGGAATATCCAGCGTTAATTAATCCTGCTTCCCCCGGTATACCGGGGGAAAAATCCTTACATTTCTGGTCTATAAACTCCTCTGGTGTCAGGTACCCAAGCGAACTGTGCGGCCTTGCGTTGTTATAATCCTCTCGCCACGCCTCAATAATTCGTCTTGCATGATCCAGCGAGAGGAACCAGTTCTCATTCAAACACTCATCCCGGAAGCGACCATTAAAACTCTCAATATACGCATTCTCCACCGGCTTGCCGGGACGAATAAAGGCCAGCTTGATGCCCCGTTGATACGCCCACGCATCCAAAGCCTTGCTGATAAACTCCGGCCCATTATCGACGATCATCATCTCCGGCAGACCGGCCATTTGACTGATCTCGCCCAGGGTTCGGACAACGCGTACACCATTGATGGAGGTATCCACTTCGATCCGAAAGCATTTCCGTGTGTATTCATCCACCACCGCCAGTACTTTAATCGAACGCCCATTAGAAAGACTGTCCCGCATAAAATCCATGCTCCAGATATGATTAGGATGGCTGGGTTTGGGAATCTCAATCCTTAACAGCGAGGACAGCTTCTTTCTTCGCCGGATCCGCAAAGATAGCCCTGCCTGCCGGTAAATCCGTTCCGTTCGCTTGTGGTTGATCATAAATCCTTCCCGCCGCAGCATCACATGCAGCCTCGGACAGCCAAATCGCCGTCGGGTTTGAGCCAGCTCTTTTAACCGGCTGCAAATCGCCTCTTCATCCTGACGGATGCTCGGCTGATAGGCAAAACTGGTTCGGGATAATCCAATCAGCATGCACGTCCTTCTCAGGCTCAGCCCAAAGCGTTCCATGACCTGCTCAATCACCTGGCGTTTCGCCTTGGGCTTTACAAGTTTTTTGAGACCACCGACTTGAGGGCCTGGATGTCCAACGCCTGGTCGGCCACGATATGCTTGAGCCTGCGGTTCTCGTCCTCCAATGCCTTGAGCCGCTTGGCTTCACTGACCGTCAGACCTCCGTACTTGGCCTTCCAGTTGTAAAAGGTGCCATCGCTCATGCCGTACTTCCGACACAATTCCTGCACGCTGACACCGGCCTCGGCTTCCTTGAGTATTGCAATAATCCGATCCTCTTTAACCCGTTTACCTCGCATAATATCTCTCCTGTCGCATCGAGTTCTATCATGCCGG
>CAZOTC010000496.1:0-1688 GCA_964582605.1 uncultured Geobacter sp.
CAATGGATGCCTCGGAACGTTCTTCCACCAGTCCCAGCGCACCTTTGATGCCACCCTTGGTCGGGTAACTGACATGACAGGTGACGCCGGGGACAAGGGGATCGTCAAACGCCTCGATCACGATCTTGCTGTTCGGGCCGGTCAGGATGAATTCAGTGCTGACCTCACCGATCTTTTCGGCATGGGCGGTTGCTGCTGACAGACACAGTGCCAGCAGCGCTATGGCCAACTTCATGGCGTACTCCTTTGAATCCTTTTGATGAAACTCTCAAGTGCGAAAAAATACGCACTTCTGATTGACCGCCAGCTTCGTCGTGATCGTACTATCTCGATAATTGATCCTCCCCTGTGGGGCGACTTGCACCGCACTTCCAGCATTCAGTGAATTGACCCTCTATTTCCTCACCACACACATTGCATGTCCATCCAGGAGCAGCCGTTTCTACCAGGGCTGCTTCCACGATCCGTTTTGCTACTGAAAAATCATCATCCTCAACACATAGTTGCGGCCAGCATTCTATAGGTGGGAGATCACCGATACCAGAGGACAGAAACTCATTTTTGATCCAGCAGGTAATCCCATGCTGATCCAATATGTTTTGGATAATACTTACCAACGACAGATTGGGCGCACTGTAAACCGTCTTCATATGCTGTCTCCGATTTTGTATCGAAAGGGAAGGAATTCAGTCCACAGCCACCACAAAACACCCTTTAAAGCCTTTTTGTTCGTAAACATCTCTGGTTGCTTGAGCCTGTCGCAACGAATCAAAGCGGCCTACTCTGACCCGGTAATATCTGGTGTTCTTGACCCAGGAATCCTGGACATCAGCCACGCCGTATTGCCTCTTGAGCTCATCCCTGTAGCGGTAGGCGTTTTCCTTGACCGTGAATGCACCGACCTGAATGGTGTAGCTGCCGGTGTCGTAGCTTGACAGTTGACGGTAACTATCACCGGATTTGTAGCCCAGTGCTGCAATCCGTACCGGTGCGATCCCTTCCTGCAGCATGCCGAGCCTGGAAGCTGCCCCTTCCGAGAGGTCGATAATCCGGTTGCCGATGAAAGGACCACGGTCATTGATACGCACAATGACTTCTTTTCCTGTTCTTTTGTGCTCGACCTTAACATAAACGCCAAAGGGCAATGTCTTGTGCGCTGCAGTCATCGCCCGCATGTCAAACGGTTCACCACTACTGGTTTTTCGCCCGTGGAAATCACGCCCGTATAAGCTGGCAATCCCTTCCTCCACAAAACCTTCTGCTGAAGCCAGGGGCTCATACCTTTTGCCATAAACAACATAGGGTTTAGAGGGTTTTAGCGGTACGGTATCAGGTGCTGCAGAGCGATGGGTTGTACAGCTCGTAAACAGCAGACAGATGCAGATCAGAAACGTGGCAGAGAACGCTTGCCGGCGAAGTATGCTAAAGGCTTGCCTGCGCACGGAGACTCTTTATCTCTTCCAGCAGTTCCTGCATGGTCAGCACACCTTTACGCTCAAGGAGATTGACCAGTGCGGCGATCTCGAAGCTGTTCGATATGGCCAGCTCCTCAGCGGTGACGATCTGATCTTGTTCCATTTTCTGGGCCATCTGTTCCGGCTTCCGGGTGCCCTGGGTCGCCTTATAGACGGTGGTGGTGGTTGCAATACCGGAGATACAGGCATCGGCTTCCGCAGCGGTAGCCTCCT
>CAZOTC010000497.1:0-1684 GCA_964582605.1 uncultured Geobacter sp.
GAAATCATGGTGGGGCATGCCGAGCGGACCCTGGGGGAGAGCAAGTACTCCTTCTACCGCTTGATCCGGCTTAACTTTGATCTGATGACCGGTTTTTCCGTGGTGCCGCTGCAACTGTTTGCGCTTTTGGGTATTGTAACCTCATTTCTGTCAGTGGGCTTTGCCCTGTTCCTGTTCATCCGGCGTTTTATGATCGGCGCCGAGGTGGAGGGAGTCTTCACCCTGTTTGCGATCATGTTCTTTTTCATCGGCATCATCATCTTCGGCATCGGGATTGTCGGGGAGTATGTGGGCAGGATCTATCAGGAAGTGCGTAAGCGGCCGCGCTACGTGGTCAGAAAGACCTACGGGTTTGAACAGCCATGAAACTTGTTGTTTGTGCCTACCATAACGTCGGCTACCGCTGTATTGCAGAACTGCTGCGGCAGGGTGCTCAGATCAGTCTGATCTTTACCCATGAGGATTCTGCTACAGAGCAGATCTGGTTCAGTTCTGTGCGTGAACTGGCACAGGCCAACAAGATTCCCTACCTGACCAGCTCCATCAATGAGCCGGAAAATATCGAAAAGGTGCGGCAAATCGGGCCGGATTTTCTGCTATCATTTTACTACCGCAACATGATCAAGCCGGAGCTTTTGGAGATACCAACCAGGGGAGCGCTGAACCTGCACGGCTCCTACCTGCCCAAATACCGCGGCCGGGTGCCGGTCAACTGGGCTGTGATCAACGGCGAGACCGAGACCGGTGCAACGCTGCATTACATGGTGGCAAAGCCGGATGCCGGTGATATTGTGGATCAGGAAAAGGTCGCTATTGCCTTTACGGACACGGCCCACGATGTCTTTGGTAAAGTAAACGAGGCTGCTGTGACCGTATTGCGCCGGGCCTGGCCCAGGTTGGTTGACGGCACAGCAGGGAGTATCCCGATGGATCTGGCGGCTGGCAGCTATTTTGGCGGGCGCAAGCCTGAGGATGGCCGGATAGACTGGCACAAAAGTGCGGTTGAGATCTACAACCTGATCCGTGGTGTCACTCATCCCTATCCCGGTGCCTTTGCCGAGCTGAACGGTAAAAAAGTTATTATCTGGTCGGCCTGGCCGGTAGAGGGCTCAGGAGAGCCTGGACAGGTAGTTTCACAAAATCCTTTATGCATAGGTACCGGCAACGGTCTGCTGGAATTACGCAGGGTGCAGTTTGATGGTAAGCTGGAAACGGAAGCAACAGCATGTTCATTGAACGAATCTGACCGATTCTCATAACCACGAGGAGATGATATGAAAGTATTGATACTGGGTGTAAACGGCTTTATCGGCAATGCACTGACCCATCGCATCCTGACCACAACCGACTGGGAGGTCTATGGTCTGGACATGGCCTGCGACAAGCTGGAGCGCTCACTGGGGCACGAGCGGTTCCATTTCCTGGAAGGGGACATCACCATCAACAAGGAGTGGATCGAGTACCATATCAAGAAGTGTGATGTGGTGCTGCCGCTCGTCGCAATCGCCACGCCGGTCACCTATGTCAAGGATCCGCTGCGGGTCTTTGAGCTGGACTTTGAAGAAAACCTCAAGATCATCCGTCAGTGTGTCAAGCATAAGAAGCGGGTTGTCTTCCCCTCCACCTCAGAGGTCTACGGCATGTCACCGGATGCCGAGTTTGATGAAGAAAACTCACCGCTGGT
>CAZOTC010000498.1:0-1683 GCA_964582605.1 uncultured Geobacter sp.
CAGGTCATAGTTGATGATTATGCCACAATCCTGAAGGTTCTGGCCTTCGCTCAAGACATCGGTAGAAAAGAGCAGTCTTAGTTCCGGTTTGCCATTAACCTTGCCGTCAACAACCGCCTGCTTTTGAGCCACTGGCGAAAAACGCCGCACATATTCCTGTTTGTACTCTCCGTTCTTGCTTTTTAAGAAGGCAACCTGGTCACGTTGAAGCCCAAGTTCAGCAAGGAATGAATCATCCAGCTGCTGTCGCAGGTATTCAATAGTAGTGGCAAAATAGGAGAAAATCAGAACCTTGCTCCCTTTGAGTCCACCACTTAATAACTGTTTCAGAGTTTCCAGCTTGCTGTCTTGTCTGATTTCCGCAAGGACTTCACGAATCAGGGAGATTATATCTTTATCCTGCTGTATGAAAGCCTGTATCCGGTCTACCTGATAATCAGCCTGACGGATTGAGGCATAAGGCGTTTTGCTAGAATATGAGGCATCCCGCGTCTGCCGCAGCCGTTCCCTTTCGGAAAACCGTTCAATCTCAGCATCAATCAGCTCCATAATGTCATCGTCCGGCTGCTCGTCATGACGGGCCAGTGCCTTCTGGATAATCTCTGGACGGACAATACGCGATTGTCCAAAAAAGATGCTCTCAAACGTAGCCAGATAGTCGGCATAGCGGTCAATCCGCTGCTTAAAGGTGTAGATAGAGGAGTCGAACGATTTGAAGAGTGTTGCCTTCATGACGCCGGTCAAGCTGCCACGGGCACGGGCCTGTAACTCTTCATCGGCAGTACGCTGTTTTTTCTCAGACAGGTAGCTGTAGGGAATCAGCTTGAGATTGTTAATGGCACGGTCAATGAAATGAAAGATAGATTCAAACTCAACCGCCTTCTTGCGTTGTCTGGCGTTTGCTTTCGCAAAATTAAAGAAATCCAGTAGCCCTTGCTGCTGCTCTTTTTCCTCATCGGTCTGGTCGCGCTCTTCGGTAAAGGCGGCATACAGGGGCATGTTCTCTGTTTCAAGAGCGGTTAGCCGTTTGTGTATTGTTTTCCTGATCTCTTTACTATCCAGTTCGTACAGGATGCTTTCCAGACGCTCATCAGGAAATTTGATCGGCTGCCCCTCGTTTATCGTTGCATCAGGGAAGTCTTTCTTGACCTGGTGCTTGGTGCGTTTGACCATGATCTTGTGCAGGATCGGGTACAGGTCGGCAAAAGTTTCATCCCTGCCGTTAGCGCTGAACTGCCGCTGGATGTTACCGAAAAATGATTCAATATCCTGAATGCCGAAATGGGTGAAAAACTGGCCGTCACCACCTTTGGAAAGGATAATCTGGTTTGCCAGGTCTTTAATGCCGTTGTTAACTGGTGTTGCGGATAGAAGCAGCACACGCGGCACTGCAGCACAGAAATCACGGCTGGTGAGGACTTCCTGAAGGTTCTGGAATGACTGGCTCCCCTGTGTTTTCAGGTTGTGGCTCTCGTCAATTACCAGCAAATCAATGGCATTGGCAGACTTTGAAGCTTCTTTACGGCGTTTCAGTTCTTCTTTAACCCCTGCAAAACTTTGGTCATTGCCAAACTCGGTAATGGAATAGACTGGAGCATTAACGGTGATCTCGTTCAGGTGTCGCTTCCAGTCATCCCGTAGGGAGGCCGGACAGACTACGACAACATTTTTACGTTGAAAATA
>CAZOTC010000499.1:0-1681 GCA_964582605.1 uncultured Geobacter sp.
CGACCCAGGAAGAGATACAGCGGGCTTACCGCAAGCTGGCCCGCAAGTATCACCCCGATATTAACAAAGCCAGTGACGCCGAGGAAAAATTCAAACAGCTTAGTGAGGCCTACGAGGTGCTGGGCGATCCGGAAAAGCGGACAAGGTATGATCAGTTCGGCAGTGGCTGGGATGGCCAGTTTGCCAACCAGGAGCAGCAGAGTGGCGATACGGTCCGGTTCCACTTCTCCAGTGCTGATCCGGGCCAGTTCAGCGACTTCTTCCAGAACCTGTTCGGCGGTGGTTGGAGTTTTGGCAATGAAACCGGACTCAAGGGTGGCGGTACGACACGAAGGCGGGGGCGTGACCATGAGGCTGGTATCAGCATCACGCTGGCCGAAGCATATCACGGCGCCCGGAAAACTATTGAACTGGAACGAGTAGAGGTCGACAGCAGCGGCAGACCGGTCAGAAACAGACGCAACTGCGATGTCACCATCCCTCTGGGGGTAACGGACGGTTCCCTGATCCGGCTTGCCGGCCAAGGGAGTAGCGGCAGCGGCGGTGCAGAGTCTGGAGATCTGTTTCTGCGGATCAGCATCTTAACAGACACACGATTCTCCTTGAACGGTCATGATCTGACCACAACCATCGACATCACCCCGTGGGAAGCGGCTTTGGGTGCCAAGGTGCAGGTGCCGACGGTTGACGGCAGAATCAATCTCACGGTCCCGTCCGGCACCCAGAGCGGCCAGACCTTACGGGTGCGCGGCAAGGGGATGCCTGTTGCTGCAGGACGCTATGGAGATCTGCTGGTGAATGTGCGGATCGTGGTGCCGAAGCACCTGACGGCCAGGGAACGGCATCTGTTCGAGGAATTGGCCAAAGAATCACTCTTTGACCCGCGTACATAGATTGAGGACCGCTATGACAGCACAACAGTATGACATTATCATAAGCAGAAGACATGAGCTGGTCTCCGTGCCGGGTATCACTATCCATGAGTTAAGCCGGCTCTGCGAGTGCCATCTTTCAGTTGTAAAGCGACTGTTCTCCATCGGTCTGATTGAACCGCTGGCACCGGGTACCCCACAGCTGTTCGACCGAAGCGCAGTGATCAGGGCCAGAAAGGCCTTGCGTCTGAAGCGGGATCTGGGCCTCAATTTCGATGCCGTTGCACTGGTGATGGAATTGCTTGACCGTATCGATGACTTGGAACGAAGACTCTGAAGGATTTTGTGGAGCTTTAAATGATAACCGAATACTGCAACCATCCAACATGGTTGCAAAAATCAATCGAGAAGCTTGCGAAAGCAAAACCTTACCTCCTTTTTGAACATTTGATCGCCAATATATTGGTGCTTCTCATTTCGTTCATTGTGGGTGTCGCCCTTTACAAGCTGGGTGAAGATGTCCTCAGCCTGCTTGTGAGCACAGCCTTTGATCCGTTGAAGCATGAAACCTTCCAGGCTGTTTTTGGCGGCATCATGACCCTGCTGATAGCCATGGAATTCAAGCACTCCATACTGATCGTTACCAAACGGCAGCAGAACATCATTCAGGTAAAAACCGTCATTCTTGTGTCGATGCTTGCTCTGGCTCGCAAATTCATTATTCTTGATATCCATGCCATTGAAGCAGCCAAGATCGCAGCACTGTCACTGGCTATTGTTGCCCTCGGGGGCGTCTACTGGCTCATGCG
>CAZOTC010000500.1:0-1677 GCA_964582605.1 uncultured Geobacter sp.
GCAAAGGAGCCGCAAATGAACGGGCAGGCAGAAAAACCGGCCTTTGATTACGCCGGATACGCAGACCAGTTCGCCGCTGCCAACAGCATGTACCAGCTGATGGACTTCACACCGGCAAGTATTACAGCCCTTGACAGCTTCATTACCGAAATGTGGGGGGAGGATGGGGCCGCACCTGACGATAACCAGTGGCAGCCATCGGAAGGGAAGTGGAAGACCATCCTCAACTTCGGCATCTACTTTGGCGAGGTGGTGCGTCGCAGGTATAACGGCGCCTGGGAGCGTGACGAGAACGAGCCTGACAGCGCCGTGATGATGAAGATGGCCCTGCCCAGCGGCCTCAGGATATTTCCAGTGGCAAAGGTCTGGAAGCGTTTCCGCAACGGCATTGAGGACAGCATTGACCCGCTCATGCGGGAGGTACGAAGGCATGAAAACGACCAGCCCGGGCCGGGAGAGTGGGCCGAATGGCTTGCGCAGGCCAACTGGTTCATGAAGGTCAACCGTCCTGACCACGCCATTCGTTTCTTTGAGGCAGGACTCAGGTGCCCTCTTGGTGATGATGCCAGAAGAGAGCTTGAGACCGGCCTGATGGTTGCCAGGGATGCAGATGCCGGACAGATGGCAGAGATGCAGTCTGAGACAGAACCTCAGGCCGGCAATACGGGTGGAACCGGGTCGACAGCAGGCCCCGATTTTGCCGGCACCGCTGAGAAGATGGCCGCCTCGCTCTTCTACGCGGGGGTAGTTGCCAATTATTCCCCTGCCAGCGTGGCAGGTGCTGATATCAGCATTAATGCACTGCTGGGGACTGGACCGGCAACCGAGGATCAGAAGAAACAGCATGCCGACCTTGAATGGGAGCTGGGCTGCTACCTGGGGGAACTGTTCTGCCGCCGCCTGGGTGGGGCGTGGCATGCAGGAAGCCCCCTTGGAGTTCCCGTTACCGACCCTCTCTGCTACCACATCATCTGGCCCAGCGGGTTCATGACCTGCCCCTTTGTCTACATCTCCAAACGCCTGGAAAACGGTTCTAACCATTCTCTATTCGGTCAGTTTGACGCCTGCCGCAAGGTGCTGCTGGAGCGGGGCGATATCCCTGACCTCTGCGACGATCCGAAGGAGTGGTACGAACAAGGTTACATACTTGGGGTAAACAAGCAGAGACCGGAACTTGGCGCCGCATTCCTCCGGATGGCCCTGAAGCTTGATCCGAACCACCCGGATGCCCTGCACTGGCTTGCCATGATAACCCCTGCTACCCCGGAGGGGAACCAGCAGGCCCATCAACTGTTTGATCGAGTCCTTGCCGTCCATCCGGAACGACAGCAGAGCTGGGTTGCCAAGGCAAGAAGGCTGGTGTCGGCCGGTGACAGGGATGCCGCATATGAGGTGATACGGAAGGGACTCGAGCACCTGCCGGACGATCCGGAGCTGAACGAGCTGCTTGGAGATCAGCTGGCCTTCAGAAAAGATATTGACGGCGCGAAGGCCGCCTTCATGAAAGGTACAGGCCGTGGCGATTCTGCCCATGCTTGGGAGGGACTGGGGATCTGCAGGCAGCTGCAGGGGGATGTTGATGGGGCGTTGGAGGCCTGGAGGGAGGCTGCTGATCGTGATACCAAGAAGCCGATGCCCTGCTACAGGATTGCGGCTGCTGAAGATCAGAGAGGCAAC
>CAZOTC010000501.1:0-1669 GCA_964582605.1 uncultured Geobacter sp.
GGGCGATCCAGGTGCCGGAACAGGCCCGCATCACCGGTTCCACCGCCGGGACCCGACCGCGGGCCGGACGGTGGACCACAATCCCCTGATCAGTTGCAACATGGATGTACGGTTCACGGTTTGAAACCACCAGCACCTGCTCTCCGGCCAACTGTTTGTTCAGTAGATTCCGCAAGGCCGCAGGGTTCCAGACCGCAGTCATGTCGTCGGCATGGCGGCGCTCGGTCTCCAGGTTGCGCAGCATGGCCCGCATCTCAACCACCAGCGGCTGCAGTTCCTCGCCAGCCGGCTTGCTGAAAGGACGCAGGATGCCCTCTCCCCTCAGCATGGCCCGCACCCCCTCCATCCATCCGCGCCAGCTCAGGTGGGCCACAAACACGGTAATCAGCGAGATCACCACCCCCAGCACCACAAACAGGATGATCACATACTTGCGGGTGTCGGCGCTGCGGCGCTCAACAAAGCTCATGTCGTGCACCAGCACCAGTGAGCCGACTGAACCGTTGCCGAAATCAAGCGATGACCTGAAGATATGCACCGGCCCCTGGCTCAGCCGGATCAGGTGTGACGGCTCTTTTTCCTCTTTCAGGTCAGGCGTGCAGGCAATCTCTTTGGGAAAAACTTGGGTGCGATAGAGCAGTTTGTTCTCAGTGCTGCAGATACCCAGGGCCAGCAGACGCTCATCCTGAGTCGCCTTCTGCAGCAAGGTGTTGATCTTGATTCGCTCTTTGTTGACGACCAGTTCTACCAGCGGTTCCTGCAGCGTGCTGCTGATCAGTTTGGAGCGGATATCCAGATCGCGGGCAAACCACTTCAGGGTCAGATTGTCGATCAGCGGCACCACGGTGTATGCCAGCAGTGCCAGCGCCACGGTCAGCGGAATCACAAAGCGTAACGACAAATGCAGGGTTCTGAATGAGAAAAATAGCTGCTGATGCTTCATCGCGCCTCCCTGTGTCGGACAATTCTGAGCATAACGGAATTACTTCCGCTGTTCCTGTCTACAACAAGAGAACCCTCCGGCACCTTGAACTGTTGGAGAAGATACATCTTCAGAGCACGATGTTCTCTTGCGGAGCGCTTGTTGCTATCCAAAATAAACCGATACCCCTGTACTCCGCCCGGCAGTCGTTTGATCAACTCCAGGGCAGCAGTGCTGTCGGCAGAGAGGTTGCCGTCTTTGCCAAAGGTAATCGGCGGCAGCAGCGGCTGCATCAGCAGACGCAGCCTGAGCGGCTGTTCCAGCCCCTGTTCAAGCTGGCGGGACAGCAGCAATACCTCATCGTCACTGACCGGCCAGTCCCGCTGCAGCGTGGCGGTAACCTCAAGCGGTTGCTTTCCGCTTGAAAAGGAGAGCCGGAGATCAGCCACAGGAAACGGCGCAAGGGAGGAAGCAAGCAGCTGTTCTGCCTTAGCGGCAAGTTTTGCTGCCTTTGCGCTGATTTCCAGGCTGGTGTCCTCACGGGGGACGGTTTCCTTGCCGTTGATCAAGGGTGTCTCATGCTGCTCGGGCAATGCTCCCGATGCCACCAGCACCTGTTCAAGGTGAAGCTCAGCCGGCGTGTTCAGGTTCTCTTTCAGTTCTGTCGTTATGGTCTGCTCAACAGTTTTCTCAAGGTATTGAATGGTGTTGATGGTTGCCCTGACATTGATACGGCCCTTGACCTGC
>CAZOTC010000502.1:0-1657 GCA_964582605.1 uncultured Geobacter sp.
TCGGAAATCAGCACCTGTTTCCGCCGGACACAGCTCGTATCATCAGTGAGGCGGATCAGCGAGTCTTGAGTGCAGAGGGCATAATCATCTCGGAAGATATTATTCCATATCCTTTTGGATCGGAAACCGTTTTTCTCTCGACGCGGGCACCTCTGGTCGACAAACAGGGCAAGGTAACGGGCCTGTTTGCAATCTTGCACGATGTGACGGTACGCACCATGCTCGAGCGGGAACTGCTCAATCAACATAACAGGCTGGGACAGTTAGCGGTATCGCTGTCGCTGGCGGAGGAAAAAGAGCGGGTCAGGATTGCTGAAGAGCTGCATGACCAGGTTGGCCCGACACTGCTGTCAGGTAAGATGAAACTGAACATACTGCAGTCCCGTCTGCGTGATGAAGCCCTGATAGCAGAGTGTGAAGCCGTTGACGGACTGATTGTCGAAGCAGTCAAGGAGATCAGATCGTTGACCCTGCAACTCAGACCGCCTATTCTGGCGAATGCAGGACTTGAAGCTGCACTGAAGTGGCTGGCCCAGGAGTTTAGGCAAAAGTATGACCTTCAGGTCGATTTTTCCGATGACGGTCAGCCAAAACCGTTACAGTATGAAAAAAGGACCATTCTTTTTCAAACGGCTCGGGAACTGTTACTTAATGTGGTCAAACACGCTCATTGCAGCACTGCAGAATTGTCAATCCAGCGGGTCGGCAGCAGCATCAGGATCGCTGTGAGCGACAGCGGCTCAGGTTTTACGAACAGACCGGACCATTCCGGTAGTCGTGCAGGTGACGGCTTCGGGCTGTTTAATTGTACCCAGAAGTTGTCGTACATTCATGGCCGCCTGACCATTGATGATACTGCTGTAGCAGGTGCACGAGTTATTCTGGATGCACCGCTTGATCTGAACCAGTGAGGGGACCGGTATGAGTATTCACGTTCTGATTGTTGATGATCACAGGATTTTTCGTGAAGGACTCCGGAGCCTGCTGGCCCAGGAACCGGATATGGAGGTAGCAGGAGAGGCCGGGAGTGGTAAAGAAGCGCTGCAGATAGCTGAATCAGCGGCCTGTGATCTGGTACTGATGGACATCTCCATGCCTGAAATGAACGGTATTGAGGCAACACGCCACCTTCGTGCCAAACATCCGGATCTCAAGGTGCTGGCGCTCTCCATGGAATCCGACCGGCGTTTTATCGTGGAGGTAATCGAAGCCGGAATACATGGCTATGTACAAAAAGATGCGGCCTTTGCAGAGCTGGCAACCGCCATTCGCACGGTGATGGCTGGAGATACCTACCTCGGCCCCCGCATCTCGGAACTGATCATCAAGGATTACCTGCAGCGTATACCGGACGGCTTGCCGCTGACTTTTGAATGCCTTACCCCCCGTGAACGGGAAATGGTGCAGATGATTGCCGATGGTAAAAATTCCAAAGAACTCGCGGCAGTCTTAAATATCAGTATTAAGACTGTTGAAGTCCATCGTCACAGCATCATGAAAAAACTCAATCTCTTCAGCATCGCCGAACTTACCAAATATGCCATTCGGGAAGGACTCTCCTCTCTCAAATAGAACCGTAATGGTTCTCGCCGCCTAGAGCCTGCCCAACTGACTGCTGCTAAAGGTTTTCGTAGCAGCAGGGTAAAACTGCCCTATA
>CAZOTC010000503.1:0-1648 GCA_964582605.1 uncultured Geobacter sp.
AGGATCTCTTTCACTGCCCGCGGGCAGGCATCGGCATCAATCCAGATCTTCATGGGGAGTATGTGTGAATGAAAATGAGATCAAGCAAATTCCGGGGACAGTATACTTAATTGCTATTTTCTACCAAGACCTTAACCAGCATCTTGATCTCAGGCAGCCGCTCTTTCGCCACCTTCCAAACCGTCATCAGGTCCACCCCCATGTAGTCATGGAGCAGCACATCACGCATACCGGCCATCTTGCTCCACGGTATGTCGGGATGCTTGGTGCGAAATGAGGTGGGGATATGCTTGGTGGCTTCGCCCAGAACTTCCAGGCTTCTGATGACGGCATTGATGGTCTTGCGGTCCTCTTCAAACTGATCAAAGGTCATGTCTGCAATAAACTGCTCAACCTCGGTGATGGCTGTCAGGATATCAGCGAGATAATCGCCAAGCTCCCGCCCCTTAGACATACTCAACCTCGGCCAGAATCCGCTTGCCGATAGCTGGCTTAAGGGCGGATTCCATCACCAGATCAACCTTATGCTGCAGGCGGGCCTCAAGGTGTTCACGCAGATCGATAAAGTCAAACAGATCGATCTCACGATTGAAGGACACCAGGATGTCGATGTCGCTGCGCTTGCGCTGTTGTCCACGCACATAGGAACCGAATAGCCCCAGCCGCTCGACGCCGTAGCGTGTAGCCAGTTCAGGCTTGGTATCTCTGATGATATTGATGATTTCCTGTTTGCCCATGCTCACCTAGTACCATAAAAAAAGGGGCGCTGCAATCAGCGCCCCTTCGGTTCAATCTACTTCAAATCCAGGCGGTGTAACGTTGGGATAGCTGCTGCATAATACGGGAAAGCGGTGTCGTGCCGGTCTGCACTACCAGATGAATGTGGTTGGTCATCAGGCAGAATGCGTGGATACGGCAGCCGAACGTATCTACCGCGCGCTGCAGAAACAGGTAAAAACGGGAGCGGTCGTGGTCATTAAAGAAGACGGTCTGTCCTGCGTTGCCGCGCAGGATAACGTGGTAAACAGCGCCGGGATAATGGATGCGAGGTTTGCGTGCCATGCAGGATATGTAGCAGCGAATAGCAGAAAGTCAAGCCTGACCCCAAAGGAGTTCTTAACTGAATTTTAATTACGAGGTCAGCTTACCTACCTTTTTCATGCTGCCTTGAACAGCCTTTTTTCAACAACAGGCCTGGCAAAGCTGTTCATCGGAAGACCTCATGGGGTCAGGCTTGCCTTTCTGCCATGGTAGTTGCAGGTTTCGCTGGTGCCGAGGGTGTCGGTTATGCCGGTGAGACCTGGAGATTACCTGATCATTGCAATCTGCATAAACATGTGTATAGTTATGCTATGCGATTCACATGGGATGAAAAAAAGCGGATCAGTAACATCAAGAAACACGGAATTGATTTTGCCCGTGCTGCTGAAATATTTGCCGGCCCGACATTCACTTGGGAAGACATCAGATTTGATTATGGAGAACAACGGTGGATCACCATGGGGTTGTTTGGTTCACTGGTAGTGGTTCTGGTCGCACATACGGAGACAGAGGAGGAAATTCATGTCATCTCAATCAGAAAAGCAGATAAAGACGAACAGGCGCTCTTCTACAACAATATCTGATGATGCGCCCAAGGTGACGCAGG
>CAZOTC010000504.1:0-1643 GCA_964582605.1 uncultured Geobacter sp.
GGCCCTGCTGGTGTTGGGGCTGCTCTCCATGGCGGTTGTAGCCGTCTTTATGGCCCGCCAGCATGACTTTAAGCGGATGCTGGCCTACTCCAGTGTTGAACATGTCGGCATCCTCGCTATCGGTCTGGGGCTGGGCAAAGGCGCCCTGTTCGGCGTGCTGTTCCATCTGATCAACAACGGCCTGACCAAAGGGGTTTTGTTTCTTTCCTCCGGCAATATTCACCGCTCATACGGCGGTAAGACCACCGAGGTCGTCCAGGGGGCCCTGACCCGTCTGCCCTGGTCCGGGGGGCTGTTTCTGGCAGGCTTTATAGCGGTAACCGGTTCACCACCATTTTCTCCGTTTGTCAGTGAATTTTCCATTGTGAGCAGTGCCTTTATACAGGGGCATTACTGGGTTGCCGGACTGTTTCTGCTCTTTCTGGCAATCATCTTTATCGGCATGGCCCTGACCGTGCTGCCGATGGTAATGGGAACGCCCCGAGAGGATCTGGAGGAGTCTGATTACCGGGATCAGCTGCTGACCGTGGGGCCCCCGCTGGTCATGCTGCTGGTGATCCTCTGGCTGGGGGTCTGGCCGCCCGAGATGCTGCTGCAGTTGTTGCGGGATGGCGCTGCCATGCTGGAGGTGCTGCCGTGAATACTGCCCTGCGTCTGATCTACAATGCCCGGCCGCTTCCTCTGGCTGATGTGCCCTGCAATGACGAAGAAACCTTTCTGCAGACTATGCTGGAAATGACCGGACACGGCTGGCGTATCAGCTCCTACTTCGGGGTGGCAGAAGGGGAAGCCGTAGCACTGTACTGTCTGCTGGCAGCACCGCTTGACGGTGTGCTGGGGGTTATGAAGACCATCTGCAGTGGCAACAGCTTCCGGTCTGTTGCTCAGCGTTGTCCCCAGGTTCAGCTGTTTGAACGTGAGATTGCCGAACAGTACGGCATCCGCTTTGAAGGGCATCCCTGGTTCAAACCGGTCCGCTTTGTTCATTCCCGGGTTCCTGGTCGTGATGCCTGGGGCAGGCCGGATGAACAGCCGATTCAGGTCGGGGTAATGGACTACTACCGTGTAGAGGGGGACGAGGTCCATGAGGTGGCGGTGGGCCCGGTTCATGCCGGGGTGATCGAACCGGGACATTTTCGTTTCCAGTGTCACGGCGAGCAGGTCTTTCACCTTGAAATATCTTTGGGGTATCAGCATCGCGGTATTGAAGAACTGCTGATCGGCGGGCCGTATCATCATGACCTGCGCCGGATGGAGGCGATTGCCGGCGACACCAGCATCGGCCATGGTCTGGCCTACTGCATGGCGCTGGAGTCGCTTTCCAAAACCCGTCCACCGGCTGTTGCCCATGCAGTACGGGGAATTGCGCTTGAACTTGAGCGTCTGGCCAACCATACCGGAGATCTGGGGGCCATTGCCGGGGATGTGGGGTATCTGCCCACCGCTTCATTCTGCGGCAGGATTCGGGGTGATTTCCTGAATATGAGCGCACTGATCTGCGGCAGCCGGTTTGGGCGCGGCCTGCTGCAACCGGGCGGCACGGTCTTCAGTCTTGATCAGACCATGCGGGATGAACTGTTGAAGAGGCTTGACACGGGACGCAAGGAGCTGACCAGCGCCATTGGTCTGCTCTGGAGCACGCC
>CAZOTC010000505.1:0-1639 GCA_964582605.1 uncultured Geobacter sp.
TCGGTATCATCAGCGGTATCAAGGCAGAGCTGAACCTGGCCCTGATGATGGTCAAGCGTCAGCAGATCATCGGCTCTGTGTTGCGCTCCCGCCCGGTCAAGGACAAGGCAGCCATTGTGGCTGAATTCACCAAGACCGCTCTGCCCAAGTTTGCCGACCGCACCATTGTGCCGATCATTGAGAAGGTCTTCTCAATTGATGAGGTGGTTGAGGCGCACCGGATGATGGAAGAGGATAAGCATTTCGGCAAGATTGTGCTGAAGATCCAGTAAAACTACTGCGGAGGCTGTCTGCTGCGTAACGCGATACCCGTTGCAGGCAGTTCCGTGGTGAGCGAGGGTCTATGCCCCAACCGTTGAAGAACTATCACCGTCTGCTGGACAAGGTGGATCAACTCTGTGAGGGTATCACCACGTTGTTGGGTGATGCCCTCACCTGCCACGCCGGTTGTTCCTCCTGCTGCATCAGTATCTCGGTCTTTCCGGTGGAGGCTGCGGCACTGATTGAGGCTGCCGGACAGCTGCCGCCGGAGCAGTATCAGCAGCTGAAACAGCAGTTGTCCAACCCTCGGGACGGGGATCGCTGTCCGCTTCTGCTTGACGATTGCTGTCTGTTGTACCGGGCCCGCCCGATTATCTGCCGCACCCATGGACTGCCGATCCTGATCACTGAAGAAACAGGCCGCCGGGTGGATGTCTGTCCGCTTAACTGTACAGGGATGGAGCGGATACCGGGTGGCGCCCTGATTGACCTGGAACGCCTTAACTCACTGCTGGTCTCCGTTAATGTACTCTACCTGCGCGAATTCGGCATCAAGCTGCCGGATCGCATCCCCCTTGCCTCCCTTGGAGAAATGTTGCCGTGACCAGAATCAGCCTGAAAAAAAACGAAGACCGCCGGATCAAAGCCGGGCACCCCTGGGTGTTCAGTAACGAGATCGGCCGGATTGAGGGCGCCTCAGAACCGGGCGCTGCCTGCGAACTGTTTGACGTCAGTGGTACCTATATCGGCACCGGCTACCATAACCCCCACTCCCTGATTGCAGTCCGGCTGCTTTCCCGCCAGCATGACGATATTGACTCGGTCGCTTTCTTTGAGCAGCGGATTGCTGCGGCCCTGGCCCACCGTCGCAGTCTGTATCCCCAGATCGAGACCTTCCGGCTGATTTATGGCGAGTCTGATTTTCTGCCCGGTCTGGTGGTGGACAAGTACGGAGATTACCTCTCGCTGCAGCTGCTGTCAGCCGGTATGGACAGGCGGCGTGGCCTGATTCTGGAGGCGCTGCAGCGTCTGGTGTCCTCCAAGGGGATCATTGCCCGTAATGATGTGGCGGTGCGCACCATGGAGGGGATGACAGAAGAGGTGGAACTGTTGCAGGGGAGCATCCCGGATGCTGTTCTGATGCAGGAAAACGGTCTGACCTTTGAGGTGGATCTGCGTAATGGCCAGAAGACCGGTGGTTTTCTGGATCAGAAGGAAAACCACCTGCTGCTGCAGGGGATCTCGAAAGATACAGATGTGCTGGACTGTTTCTGCTACAGCGGCAGCTGGGCAGCCCACGCCGGTTTCTTTGGTGCCAGATCTGTGCTGGGTCTGGATATCTCTGAACGTGCCGTTGCCCTGGCAGGCAGGAATGCTG
>CAZOTC010000506.1:0-1628 GCA_964582605.1 uncultured Geobacter sp.
ATCAGCAATGGGAGAGGAAACAGGGACTGAATGTGGTGCAAGTCAGCAGCAGGTTGACAATCCCCGGTCAGAGTCGAGGTCAGAGTCGAGGTCAGAGTTTGTATGGCGACTCAGACCTGAATGGAGACCTGAGTGGGGGCCGGAGTCAGTTTGTGATCGCATCATGGTAGCACTTTTAAAAGCAGCAAAAAGTCGTGCGGAACTGGCAAACAGCCTGGGACACAAGTCCATTACAGGAGCACTTCGTCAGGCTCTTTCTGATTTGATGGCAAGCGGGTTTGTAGAATACACCATTCCAGACAAACAGAATAGTCGTCTTCAAAAATACCGTATAGCTCTTGGGGGGCAACCATGAACTACCCCTCCATTCGCATAGAAGGTTCGATCCTTTCTCCGGATATCCTTGAAAAGCTGGATGATGCCAATGGTCAGCGGCCAGCTGATTTCGGGCTGGAGACATCGGTCAAGGTTAAGGACGAGATTGCCCGTGCCTGGGCCGATGCACAGGACTACTGGCGCATCTACCAGCGCAAGCTGGAAACCCTCAAGGAAGACTCCCCCGCCACCACTGAAACCCGCAACCTCTGGATTGTGCCGCTGTTGGGGCTGCTCGGTTATCAACTTGAATATGAAGCAAAGAGCATTGAGCTGAATAACAAGCTCTATCCGATCTCCCACCGGATCACCAATCGTGGCAATGCAGCCATTCAGATTACCGGCAGTCGTGAGCTTGCCGGGTTAGATCGTAAGCCGGAAAAAGCCGCGCTCAAGATGTCGGCCCACGCCATGATGCAGGAGTATCTGAATCTCACTGAACAGTTGTACGGCATTGTCACCAATGGCAGGTTGCTGCGGCTGTTGCGGGACAGCTCCCGGCTGGTGAAGCTGACATATCTTGAATTTGATCTTGACCGGATCTTCAGTGATGGTCTGTTTGCTGATTTTGCCGTGCTCTATCGGTTGTTGCACGTTACCCGCCTGCCGGTCAGCCATGAGACATCGGCAGAAAGCATCATTGAAAAGTACCACCAGGACTCCCTTGATTCCGGTGCACGTATCCGCGACGGCCTGAGCAAAGCGGTTGAGAATGCCATCCGCACCTTTGCCAACGGCTTCCTGTCCCATCCCGACAACACAGAACTACTGGCAGAAATTGATTCCGGCAGACTGCAACCGGCAGAGTTCTACAGCCACCTGTTGCGCCTGATCTACCGTCTGCTGTTCCTGATGGTCATTGAAGAGCGCAATCTGGTCTATCCGCTTTCACCGTCTGTCACCAAGCGGGAGATATACGACCGCTATTACAGCCTGATGCGGCTGCGCCGACTGTCGGAAAAACGATATCTGGCAGACAAACGGCACAATGACCACTGGCTGGCTCTGCTGGCAACCTTCAATCTGTTTGAAGATGGCGGCCCCGGCAGCAAGCTTGGTATTGCTCCACTAGCAGGAGACCTGTTCCGTTTTGACGCCATCGGCTACTTTGGCCGCTGCTCGCTTAATAATGAAACTCTGCTGCAATGCCTCCGTGCCTTAAGCCTGTATGAGAACCCTAACAATGGTCAGGTAATTAGGGTTAACTATGCTGCCCTCAATGTGGAGGAGTTTGGTTCGGTCTATGAAGGTCT
>CAZOTC010000507.1:0-1622 GCA_964582605.1 uncultured Geobacter sp.
GATCGTCTTTGAATCCAACCCCACCTACAACAACCTGTTTGGCCGGATCGAGCATGTCATGCAGTACGGCGGCGTGGCGGTGACCGACTTTACCATGATCAAGGCCGGGGCCCTGCACCGCGCCAATGGCGGCTATCTGGTGATTGACGCCCGTGAGGTGTTGATCAACCCCTTTGTCTGGGACTCACTCAAGCGCTGTATCCGCACCGCCGAGATCAGGATCGAGGATGTGCTGGAGCAGTATCGCTTCATGACGATGGTCTCGCTTAAACCTGAGCCGGTGCCGCTTTCAGCCAAGATTGTGCTGGTGGGTACCCCCTGGATCTACTATCTGCTCTACTATCAGGACCCGGACTACCGTAAATTCTTCAAGGTCAAGGCGGAGTTTGACAGTTCAGTGTCCCGCACCCCGGTGGTCATGCAGGAGTATGCCCTGTTTGTGGCCACCCTCTGCCGTGACAAGAAACTGCTGCATTTTGACCGGGCCGGTGTGGCCTGTCTGCTGGAATATACCGCCCGGATGGTGGATGATCAGCAGAAGCTCTCCTCACGGTTCATGGAGATAGCAGATTTTGTCCGTGAGGCCAGTTTCTGGGCCGAGCGTGACGGTCATGAGGTGATTACCTGCAGCGATGTCCGCCGGGCTGCCGAAGAACAGCTGTACCGGGTCAACCGGATTGAAGAACGGATGCAGGAGCTGTTTGATGACGGCACCATCATGGTGGATACCGTGGGGGCGGTGGTGGGACAGATCAACGGCCTCTCGGTCATCTCGCTGGGCGACCACACCTTTGGCCGTCCTTCTAGGATCACGGCCCGCACCTGGCTGGGGCAGGCCGGTATGGTCAATGTGGAGCGGGAGGTCAAGCTGTCCGGTCCGATCCATGACAAGGGGGTCTTGATCCTGACCGGCTACCTGGGGGGGCTGTTTGCCCGTACCCATCCCCTTTCACTGTCCGCCTCGATCTGTTTTGAGCAGAACTATGACGGTGTCGAGGGTGATAGCGCCTCCTCCACCGAGCTGTACGCCCTGCTCTCAGCCCTGTCCGGAGTACCGATTAAACAAGGGATTGCGGTGACCGGCAGTGTCAACCAGCGGGGGCAGATCCAGCCGATCGGTGGTGTGAACCACAAGATTGAGGGATTCTACGCGGTCTGCAAGGCAAAGGGGCTGACCGGCGATCAGGGGGTTCTGATTCCCAAGACCAATGAACGGCACCTGATGCTGAAGGAAGAGGTGGTGGAGGCAATTGCCGCCGGACGATTCCATCTTTGGAGTATTGAGACCATTGAACAGGGGATTGAAATCCTGACCGGGGTTCAGGCCGGTGTTGCCGGCAAGAACGGCAGCTTTCCCAAGGATACGGTCTTTTATCAGGTGGCACAAACCCTGAAGAAGATGCATGCGCGGATGCGCGATGAAGATGACGGTAAAGGCAAGACAGCCGCCCACAAGAAAAAGACGGCTGCTACCCGCACGAAAAAATCTGTTGAAGCAGACAGGGAGGCATAAGATGGGGATTACCTGGAGAGAAGATCTTGCCATAGGGGTTGATCAGATTGACGACCAGCACAAGGAACTGCTGGCCCGCTTTGATCTGCTGCTGAGTTCCTGCAAGGAG
>CAZOTC010000508.1:0-1621 GCA_964582605.1 uncultured Geobacter sp.
ACGCTGACGCCAGCTACCAACACGGCCGTTGTTTCAACCAAGAGCCTCTTTAAAGTTGCCCCTACAGCCGCGTACGTGGTCAACGATATGCTGACGCTTGGTGTGTCTCCGCAGATCGGTTATCAAAGCATGGCCATGCGCACGCCGCAGTTCAACCTGCCCCAAACCGGCGCCTTTGGTATCGGTGCGTCAGTGGGCGCTATCGTTCATATCCTGCCCAATCTGCAGGCCGGGCTTTCTTACACATCCAAAATGTTCATGCAGGAGTATGCATTTAACGGTATTGCCGGGACAACTGAAGGTAAATACAAAATGCAGATGGACGTTCCTCAGACCGTAGCCGGCGGCATTGCCTACAGGCCGCTCCCCAGGTTGTTGCTGGAGGCTGATGTCAAGTGGATCAATTTTGCTGATGTCATGAACCGGGTTGACCTGAAAGGGCCTACCGGAGCGGTCATGCCACTGACCTTTGGCTGGAAGGACCAGATTGTCTGCTCACTTGGTGCTGACTATGAAGCGATACCGGGCCTGACCCTGCGTGCCGGATACAACTACGGCAACTCGCCGATCGGGCCGGAAGATGTCACCAGCAACTATGGTTCAATTGCCGTGATCGAACACCACCTCTCACTTGGTGTTACCAAGCAGTGGAGTCCGGCCATTGCGACCTCCCTGTCCTATACCCATGGCTTTAACAACAAAGTAACCTCGGATAATGCACCTAAGGCACTTGCCCCGGTCAGTATTGAGGCTGAACAAAACATTGCCTATCTTCAACTGAGTTTCCGGTTTTAGGTGTGGAGCCGGTTTAACAGATGGATCATCTGTGTTGTAAGCCTGCCGTCGGCAGGAGGACTCTTTTTCTCCTGGCCGGGGCCGTCTGGAGTTGTGCCGGGATAGTGCTGATCAGATTTGCCACAGGCTGGCTGACAACCTATCCCGGACCACCTGAGTTTATTGCTCTGTCATTCGGAGGCGGCGTCATGCTGGGCAGCCTTATCGCACGCTACGGATTCAGGCGGATAGCCGGCAGCAATATTCAGAGAATTCTTCTGCTGCCGGAACAAAGTTGTCTCTTCGCATTTCAGAAATGGCAGGGGTATCTGCTGGTTGCCTTCATGATGTCCCTGGGAATGGTGGTCAGGCGTTCCCAGTTGTTGCATCCGCTTCTGCTGGCAACCATGTACGCCGGAATCGGATACGCACTGCTGGCAACAAGCATTCTGTATTACAAGGCAGCAATCGAGATGGAGCCAGGGGCTGGTTAATGCCTATAGATAACACGTGCGGTAGTGGAATAACTATTCTGCATGTCGTTCATACCTTACCTAATGGAGGATGCAAGCATATGAAAAAGCTTATTTTAGTGTGCGCTGTAATCGCTTTGTCGGCAGGCGTAGCCTGCGCCAAAGACCGGATTAAAATGAAAGTTGAAGGCAAGGATGTCGACTTCAATCACAAAGGACATGTCAGATACAACCACGGGAAATGTGACGCCTGCCACCCTGCCGTACCGCAGTCTGAAGAGCCGGGCAAGGTGAACTGGATGTTTTGCAGGGGCTGTCATGACCAATCGTTGATTCAGGGGGGACTCAAGCTTCAGCCGATCAAGAAATAACCC
>CAZOTC010000509.1:0-1619 GCA_964582605.1 uncultured Geobacter sp.
ATCTGATGTACGCCGGTCAACCCCCGGCGTACCATGCGGAGCATATCTACGGGTTCGCAAGTATGGGGAGTATGGGGTAGTTTTCAGGCAGCCGCCTTCAGCTCAATCTCTTCCAGCAGGTGGATGATCCGGGTGGCCCCTTCATCACCAAACACCCCGTCCAGCCCTTCACTGTGCAGGTCGGTAAAGGGCGGCTCATACAGCAGGCCGGGGTCCATGGCGCCGTTCTGGGTCAGGTAGCTGATGATCTGCTCAATGAATCTGATCTGGGTGGCGCTGTAGGTGCTGTTGTGCAGAAACTCGCCAAAGGCCTCGATTGCAGCCTGCCGATCAAGTCCCACCAGTTTGCGGATCAGCAGCCCCAGGCTTTGCTGGTGGCCAAAGACCTGTTCAAACTGTTGCCTGCTGCCTACCTCGGTTGAAGCAAACAGCAACCGCTCCAGCTCGTCCAGATCCTGTCTGGTAATCTGGCGGTTCATCCGCAGTTTGTTGATGGTGATATGGTTGGCATGGTCACGGATAAACTGCTCAACCTTTTTCTTGTACTGTTTCATCTCATCGGCACTGGCATAGCCCGGTGCATAGACCGGCTGAGGGTCGCCAATGGTGTCGGTAAAGTCGGTGTAGACAATCCGGCGCTCTCCCTTGTCCAGAAAGGCAACCAGATTACGCAGCCGTTGCCGCACCTGCTCCAGCATCGGCAGGGTACTATCCTGCCACCAGCTATCGGTCTGCAGTTCCTGGATCAGATCCAGTTGGGCAGCCACCATCGGGATGGTGGCCTTGGCTTCAAGGCCTTCGGCAATATCTTTAACCGTATCCTGATAGCGGCTGAATGAACCTGATTTCTCCAATAAAGCCAGTTGCAGGTTCAGGATCAGCAGGTCAAACCGTTTGGCGGTCTCATCCTCTTTGGGCAGCTCTGTTGGAAGCCCGGCCAGGTGCAGGTTCAGCTCCAGCAGATCTTCGGCATTCAGCTTTTGCCAGACATCCTGCTTAACGTACTTGTCGCGGTGCCTGCGGTGGGGCCGTACCATGAAGTTGTCCGGGTTCATCCGGCAGACCTCATCATGCAGGGTGTCGGTCAGTTCGTTCCGTAGGCCTTTTTCTGCATCAGTGGCCGGATATTCCGGCTGCTGCAGGTTTGCCAACAGTTGCAGCCGCTTCTTGAACAGCTTCTTGCCCAGTGATTCCTGGCTTGCTGATTCAATCCCTTCCGGGTTTTCACTGAAAAACTCAAAGTTCTGGCAGTAGTCAAAGACGTAAAACTCCTGCTTGTCCTGTCCTGGCCCGAACAGCTCTTTGCAGAGTCGGGTACCGCGCCCCATCATCTGGTGGAACTTGGTCTTGGAGCGAACCAGCTTGAAGAAGACCAGATTCAGCACCTCCGGTACATCAATGCCGGTGTCCAGCATATCCACCGAGATGGCAATGGTGGGATCGTTCTGCAGCACAGAGAAGTCATCCAGTATGTTCTGGGCGTAGGGTTCGTAGTTATCAATCACCCGGCAGAAGCTGCCCTTCAGGTGGGGATAGTTGGCATCAAACCGCTCCTGAATAAACAGGGCGTGGTTGTGGTTCTTGGCAAAGATGATGGTTTTGCCGAGGCGATCTCCACC
>CAZOTC010000510.1:0-1615 GCA_964582605.1 uncultured Geobacter sp.
ACAACAACCGGTAATGCTCCCGCGGGGTAAAGTCATCGGCGTAAAACTCATGGTACGGGGTGCGGGACTTGTTGTTTGCGGTTCCGGCTTTGTACATGGAAGAACTCCTTCGTTGTCGAAAACTGGAGCTACCGGCCGGCCAGCCTGGATAACTCCTTGATCCGGAAACAGATTATCAAAGACAGTGCCGCCACTACCCCTGCAGCATCTGACTGCCACAGCCCACCAGATAGTTGAACGTCTCTTCACGGCTGGCGATAAATCGCGGCATGGTGTTCAGAAAATCTTCCAGCCGGTTCAGGACCTCACCGTCATCTGAGCCGAGCTGATCCATCACCGCCCCCATCATCGGCAGCACCTCATACAGGTCATCCCGGTTGAACGGCGCAGGGTCGGGCAGTCCGGCAAATTTCGGCTCGTCGCGGGTCTCGACATATTTGCGATATTTGAATTTCAGATCAAATGCCTTGACAATGAGCATAGCGTACCTCCTGCTAGTGGCCGCCGCAGCCACCACCACAGCCGCCGCCGCACCCTTTTTTTGCGATATCCGATGGACGTGGTTTGCCGCACAGCTGCAGCGATGCCTTGTCGATCTGCCAGTTTCCACTGTCATCCTGGTTACCGGCCAGTTCCTGTTTTTTCAACATCATCAGAATCCTGGTTTCAGTGGTCTCCAGATACCCGGCAGCTTCTGCAATCGTGATAAACTCTGTTCCTGCTGTACACATGGTCGTCCCTCCTCAAGCAGCTTTCAGTAGTTCTGCCCCGTTAAAATAAATGCTTACCAATTCACGATCTTTTAGGTCCCGCTTGCGGCGCAGCGCCTCAAGTCGTACCACCGGCAGCAACAGACCGGCATCATCACGGGACAGCACAATTCCCAACTCACGGTACCGCTCAATCATACCGCTGGCACCGGAATGCTTGCCCACCACAATCTGGCGCGACAGTCCCACCTCGGCTGGGTCAAACCCTTCATAGTTGTGAGGATCTTTCAATACGCCGTCGGCATGCAGGCCGGATTCATGGGCAAAAACCCGCGATCCCACCACCGCCTTCCAGGAGGGCAGATCCCGGCGGGAGGCCTTGGCCACCATCAGGGACAGTTCGCGGAAACGATGGGTGTCAATACCGGTCTCAATACCGCAGGCATGCTTCAACCCCATCACCACCTCTTCCAGAGCGGCATTACCGGCCCGTTCTCCCAGGCCGTTGACGGTAGTGTTCACAAAACGGGCCCCGGCTCTGATGCCGGCAATGGCGTTGGCGGTGGCCATCCCCAGGTCATTGTGGGTATGGACCTCGATCTCCACCTCCGGTACTGCAGCCCGCAGCCAGGCCACCTTGTCGTACATGGCAAACGGATCGAGAATCCCCAGGGTATCGCAGAACCGGAATCGGTCTCCCCCCAGTTCACGGGTGATCTTCAGCAGTTCAACCAGAAAGCCCAGGTCTGCCCGGCTGGCATCCTCGCCCCCTACCGAGACATACAGGTCATGCTGTTTGGCAAAGCCAAGTGCAGTCTTGAGTTGTTCCTTGACCGCAGTACGGTCTTTTTTCAGTTTCTTTGCAATCATCTGGTCTGATACCGACAGCGAGATATCAACGGCCT
>CAZOTC010000511.1:0-1605 GCA_964582605.1 uncultured Geobacter sp.
CTGCAGTTTCAGCAGACCGTGGAGCGGCTCTCCGGTGACCTGCTGCAGACCGGCATGCTGGAAGACCCCCGGGAATTACAGACACAGACCGCTGTAATGGAGGAACGCCGCAAAAGGCTTGATCAACTGAGCAAGGAGATCCAGGAGCTGAAGGGGGTACAGCTGGATGTCTCCGCCTTTGCCACACTTGAAAAACAGGTGGCGGCAGCGTTGCAGGACAAGTTCACCAGCCTGGAGATCTTCAAGGCCGAGGCAACCAATCTGAGCGGTTCCATCAGGGCGGCAGAAAGTTCGCTGGAAGGGATTCGCGATGTCATCTCCGGGCTGCGCAGCACGGCTGCGCGACGGGCTTCAGCCTATTCGAGGGATATTGAACAGGCGCTGAAGGGCGGTTCGGTCACCGGTGTTGCCGAAAATGCCAGCCTGGCGGAAAAGGTGCAGAACTATCGTAACGGTGTTGAAAACGATATGGAGATCAACAAACGGGTCATGGCTGCGGTTGAGGCGGTGGACAGCATCCATATCGACCTGCGCCTGCTGGACGCCAAGGCCCGTATGATCATGCTGAGCAGCTCGACAGCAGAGCTGGACAGGCTGGCTGACGAGATCGGCACCGTGCAGGCCAGAATCAGTAAAAGCCTGAAGCAGGCCGAGGTTGAAGTCATGTCGGTCAAAAGCGGTGGTGTGGTCAGGGATGCCATCGAACAGATCGGCAACGGTGCCGGCCGGGCAGGCGCTGCCATCCGGCGGATCGCCACTGCCCAGCGCAACGTGCTGGCCAGCATGGGACAGGTAGAAGCAACCGTGGCGCAGATCAGGCAGGTAACCCTTGAACAGGCCCGTCAGAGCGAGGCACAGGTCTCCGCCACCACCAGCGAACAGCAGAGCTTTGTCGAGGCGATCAGCGTCACCTCCAAAAAGCGGACTGCGATCATGCTGGGTGGCGCGCTGGCGATCGGCATGCTGGTGCTGACCTTGAACTGGCTGGTGGCCATGATCATCCGCAAACCGCTCGGCCTGCTGCAGAGCACCATCGGCGAGATCGCCGAGAGCCGCGACCTGCGCCGCAGCGTGGCGGTCCGGAACAACGATGAAATCGGCCAGTCCATCAACGCCTTTAACAGCCTGATCAGTTCCTTCAGGCGGATTGTCGGGGCGATCGCCGGGACCGCTGGCACCTTGGCCAACACCTCGCAGGAGCTTTCCGGCACCGTCAGCCTGATCACCTGTCAGGTCCAGGAACAGAGCGAACGGGTCAGTCAGGTTGCCACGGCAGGCAGCCAACTGTCCCAAACCGTGGCCGATGTGGCGCAGCACACGGCCAGAATCGCCGGTTCTGCAGGCATGGCCCGGCAGACCGCCCAGAACGGTGCCGAGGTAGTGAACCGCACCATTGCCGAGGTACAGGCGATTGCCGAGTCGGTCGGGGAATCCCAATCCACCATAGCCAGCCTGCACGAACGTTCGCAACAGATCGGCGAGATACTTGAGACCATCAGGGACATTACGGACCAGACCGGCCTGCTGGCGCTGAATGCCGCCATTGAAGCGGCCCGGGCCGGAGAACACGGCCTTGGCTGTGCCGTGGTGGCCAATGGGTACGCA
>CAZOTC010000512.1:0-1598 GCA_964582605.1 uncultured Geobacter sp.
GAGTTGGCCCGTACTCTGCAGTTTCCGGTCACCACCACCCTGATGGGACTGGGGGCCTTCCCGGAGAACGATCCGTTGTCCCTCAAGATGCTGGGGATGCACGGTGCCTATGCCGCCAACATGGCCATGACCCACTCGGATCTGATCCTGGCGGTCGGTGCCCGTTTTGATGACCGGGTAACCGGCAAGATTGCCACCTTTGCACCCCACGCCAAGATCATCCATATCGATGTTGATCCAACTTCGATCCGTAAGAACGTGCGGGTTGATCTGCCGATCGTGGGTGATACCAAGGATGTTCTGGTCAAGATGGTTGAATGTCTGAAAGGACAGACCGAGAAGGTATCTGCGCAGCACAGTGCCATGGAGGCATGGCATGAGGATATCAGCGGCTGGAAGGCAAAGCATCCGATCGCGTACAAGCAGAGCAGCAGCGTGATCAAGCCCCAGTATGTGATTCAGAAGCTGCGTGAGCTGTCAGAGGATGATGCCATCATGGCAACCGACGTGGGTCAGCATCAGATGTGGACCGCCCAGTTCTTTGAGTTCAATCAGCCTAGGACGCTGCTGACCTCCGGCGGTCTGGGCACCATGGGTTTCGGTCTACCGGCAGCCATGGGGGCACAGGCTGCCTATCCCAAACGCCAGGTGATCTGCGTCTGTGGTGACGGCGGTGTGCAGATGAATATGCAGGAGCTGGCTACCCTGGTACAGCATCGTCTGCCGGTCAAGATTGTTGTCCTGAACAACAACTTCCTGGGAATGGTGCGTCAATGGCAGGAGCTGTTCTTTGACAAGCGCTACTCCCAGACCTGTCTTGAACTGCCGATGGATTTTGCCAGGATTGCCGAGGCCTACGGTGCCAAAGGGCTCAAGGCGGACAAACCGTCCGAGGTGGAGCAGGTGATCAAAGAGGGCTTTGCCCATGACGGTCCGGTGATCATGGAGTTTAAGATCGCCCGGGAGGAAAAGGTGTTGCCGATGGTCCCTGCCGGGGCGTCGCTGAATGAAATGGTGTTGAACGCCTAGGGACTTGGAGGAAACGAGCTAATGCAACATACCATATCGGTTGTGGTTGAAAATGAATTCGGCGTGCTGGCCCGGGTTTCGGGCCTGTTTTCCGGTAGAGGATTTAATATAGACTCGCTTACGGTTGCGCCAACCAGTGATGAATCGCTATCCCGGATTACGATTGTCACCAGGGGTGATGATGCGGTCCTTGAGCAGATTACCAAGCAGTTGAACAAACTGGTGGATGTGATCAAGGTGCTGGATTTCAGTGACGGCAGCGCCATTGAACGTGAACTGGCATTGATTAAGGTGACGGCCGAAGACGATAGCCGGGCCGAGGTCTTGCGGATCGTTGATATCTTCCGGGCCAAGATTATTGACGTCACTCCCAAGTCCTATACCATCGAGGCCACCGGAGCCCCGGCCAAGATCAATGCCATCCTTGACCTGCTGCGTCCCTTGGGCCTGAAGGAGCTGGTCAGGACCGGTGCGGTTGCCATCGGGCGTGGTGCCAAGGGCTGGAAAGGGTAGCAGCAGACAGGCGCTGATTGACAGCAGCAGGCTCCTGTAGTATCGTGCGCTGCGTT
>CAZOTC010000513.1:0-1588 GCA_964582605.1 uncultured Geobacter sp.
GCAGGGCCGCCGCAACCTGACCCTGGTGACCTATGACCGCAAATAACCGGCGCGGGTTTACCCTGCTTGAACTACTGATTGCCCTTGCAATTGCGACGCTGATTATCACCGCTGCCTATGTGACGCTCTTTTCTCTTAACCGGGCACATGAAGCTGCCTCCCAGGGCATGGAACAGCGCCGGGTTCTGCGCTCTACTCTGGATATGTTCCGCCGTGAACTTGCGTCACTGCGCTATTTTTCGGACGACAGCCGTCTACGTTTTGTGGTGGAAGACCGGGACTATTTCGGGAAGCCTGCCTCAACCCTGACATTCAGCACCCTGGCCGCCCCGACCCCTGCTCCGGTTTCCGATCAGCTGCGTGTACGTTACCGCATCGACACCTCTCAAGAGCGGCTTACCCTTACCAAGGCAAGCCAGGATCTACTGCTGGAAGGAGACGACCCCAAGGCCTATCCCCTGTTGGATGAACTGGAAGGCTTTCTGGTGGAGTGTTCAGACGGCAACCGCTGGTTAAAGACCTGGGACACTGAACTGACCAAAGCGCTGCCCAAATTAATCAGGGTTACCATCACGCTGCGCGAAGCCGGCCAAACAGTAGCGTACCAGGCCACGGTCAAGCCGAGGATTACGTCACGATGAGCGGCAAGCGCGGGTTTGCACTGGTCATCGCCCTGGTGGTAACGGCACTGGTCACGACGCTGGTGGTCACCTTTATCAATGAAGTCTATCTTGAGACCGGCACGCACCACAATGCCGTTGCGGCCCAGCAGGGCAGCCTGTTTGCCGAGGGAGGCATCACCGGCGCGCTGCAACTGCTGACGACAACCAGCTCAAGCCAATCATACAGTTCGCTGAACGATATCTGGGCAAAACCGCTTGTGTTTGATGAGGAGCGCGGCTCTCTGCGGATCACCATTGAAGAGGAGAACGGCAAGCTTAACCTGAATCTGATCGCCCTGCCGAATGGGCAGTTCAATGAGGAGTACAAAGGTATCGGACGACGGTTACTGACGCGCCTCAAGCAGCCGGTCGATCTGCTGGACGGTCTGGCGGACTGGATAGATGCCGACGACAGTCCCCATCCGGGCGGTGCCGAGTCTGCCTGGTACCTGGGACGCAAAGTAAAGTACCGTCCGCGCAACAAACCGCTTGAAACCTTTGAGGAGCTGAACAGGATACGAGGCTTCACCCCGGAGCTGGTTGAACAGTTACGGCCTTTTACCACCGTGTACGGTGATCAGCCCGGCGCCACCGTTGCTGCTCCGGTCAACATTAACACAGCACCGCGGGAGATATTGCTGGCACTGGATGAGGGGATGACCGAGTCTTTGGCAGAGCAGATCATTGCCTACCGGCTGACAACTCCTTTTAAGACACCGGCAGAGCTGGTCAAGATTCCTGGCATGCAAACCATTGCAACGGCCCTGCAAACCCGTATTGTGACCAAAGGATCGGTCTACCGGATCCGCTCCGAGGCCACCGTCAACGACGTTACCCGCACCATTGAAGTTGTAGCCCGTATCAACGGGGAGACATCCACCATCATCTACTGGCGGGAGTATTGAGACCATGATCATACATGTCAT
>CAZOTC010000514.1:0-1572 GCA_964582605.1 uncultured Geobacter sp.
AGGGCTTTGCAGGCTGGTCAGGATGATGCTTCTGAAGCAGCAGGTCTGCAGGTGAATGGAGAGAACAGCTATGCGTGAACTGCAGTTGAGAGAGCATGTGGAGGCCCAGATACGACAGATTGAATCCCTTTCTCAATCAGAAAAGTTTGTTGAGGCATATTTGCTGTCTACCACGGTGATTGAGGCCATCGGGTTCTACAAGCGGTACTGGGATCTTGACTTTACTTTGTTGTTTTCCCGTATACTTGCGGTGCAACCGGAATATCAGTTTATGATGACCTTTACGGCAGAGCTTCTTTATCAGCAGGGGCACTATGCTTCTGCAGCTGATCTGGCCGATATTGCAGTACGCCTTGAAAATTCTGGAGATTTTTTTAATATTAATTATGTAAGGATGTTGAGAGCAGCCGGTAGACTCGAACAGGCCCGCTCTGAATGTCTGCGATTACTGGAATTGGAGCCGAATGAACAGAATCTGATGGCTGAGCTGGCGCAATGCGATGCCTATGGGCATTTTTCCGGAGAGGACTACTATTCGGTACTACATGCGGTTCATCGTAAGTACAAACCTGCAACCTACCTTGAGATAGGGGTTGCTCAAGGGCGGTCCCTTGCACTGGTTGGCAAGCAGACAAGAGCAATCGGTATTGATCCTGACACTGCTGAGCAGGAGCGGATGATGTATATGGCGCCGGAAAACTGTCCACTGCTTTTTCGTACAACCAGTGATGACTTTTTTAAAAGGTTTGACCTTCCCGCACTGCTGGAGACAGACACCGTTGAAATGGCCTTCCTTGATGGTCTGCATCTTTTTGAACAGACACTCAGGGATTTTATTAATGTAGAGCGGTTTAGCGGCCCTGAAACAATGGTCTTTGTCCACGACGGTCTGCCGGTAAACAGGCTGGTTGCAGAGCGTAACCGTAAAACAGCCTTCTGGGTCGGCGATGTCTGGAAGATTATTCCGTGTCTCAAGGAGGTTCGACCTGATCTTGAGATCATTACATTTCCGGTCCAGCCTTCCGGACTTACCCTGATCAGGGGACTTGATCCAAAATCACGGGTTCTTGAACGTCAGTTTGATGTTATTTCAAGCCATTTTAGAGAGTTGGAGCTTCCTGAGTCGTGGAAGGAGCGCAATCGTTTGCTTAATATAACCAACCAGCCACCGGAGCAGGTGCTTGGCCTGTCGGAACTGAGATGATCTTCTCCGCCCCTGAGCCGGATACACGACTTGCCTGGTACTATGGTCAGCTTGTCAAACAGCTTGCTGATCTGGCGCCGCTGCCCGGTATTGCACTTCTACCGGTTGATGAGCAGACCTTTAAGCCGCTCAACGTAGAAGATGTATCTGCTATCACTATCGGCGTCTATCTGCCAGAACGCTTTGAAATAACAGAAGCGTGCCTGAATCAAAACAATGCTTGGGATTTAATTGTTGTTCCACTGTATTGGCTTGAGTATCAGTTACGGGTGCGCGGGGTCAGCAGGGTGTTGACCATACCGCCGCGCTGGGATGAGGCCGGACAACAGTCTGACGGGTACAACAGTGTAAATTCGGTGTTCAGAATA
>CAZOTC010000515.1:0-1552 GCA_964582605.1 uncultured Geobacter sp.
ATCAACCTGGAAGATGGTGAAGAGCGCTTTGCAAAGGTGGCTCCTCTGCTCAGGCGCTACGGCGGCGCTGTGGTGGTGGGCTGCATTGATGAAGACCCCAAGAACGGCATGGCTGTTACCCGCCAGCGCAAGCTGGAGGTGGCCCAGCGCTCATACGATCTGCTGGTGGGCAAGTACGGCCTGCGCCCGGAAGACCTGATCTTTGATCCATTGGTCTTCCCCGTGGGCAGTGGTGATGACAACTACATCGGCTCTGCAGTGGAAACCATTGAAGGGGTGCGCCTGATCACCGAGACCTTCCCCCAATGCAGCACCATCCTGGGCATCTCAAACGTCTCCTTCGGTCTGCCCGCAGCAGGACGGGAGGTGCTGAACGCCGTATTCCTCTACCACTGCGTTAAGGCCGGCCTGGGCTATGCCATTGTCAACACTGAGAAGCTGGAGCGCTACGCCTCCATCCCGGAAGCAGAGCGCAGACTGGCTGAAGACCTGATCTTCTGGCGCGGCGCAGATCCGGTAGCTGCCTTTGCTGCAGCCTTCCGTGACAAAAAACCGGTCTCCCATGCCCCGGCAGCGGAACTGCCGCTGGATCAGCGTTTGCCGCTCTACATCATTGAAGGCAGCAAAGATGGCCTGACCGCTGATCTGGATGCTGCCCTGAACCGGGGAGACAAGCCGCTGGAGATCATCAATGGCCCCCTGATGGCCGGCATGGCTGAAGTCGGGCGGCTGTTTAACGACAACCAGCTGATTGTGGCCGAGGTGCTGCAGTCTGCCGAGGCGATGAAGGCAGCGGTTTCCCACCTGGAACCGCACCTGTCAAAGGATGAAACCTCCAGCAAAGGCAAGATGCTGCTGGCCACGGTCAAAGGCGATGTGCACGACATCGGTAAAAACCTGGTGGAGATCATCCTCTCCAACAACGGCTTTGAGGTGATCAACCTGGGGATCAAGGTGGGGCCGGAAGAGTTGATTGCCGCAGCAAAGAAAGAAAATCCTGACTTCATCGGCCTGTCCGGCCTGTTGGTCAAGAGTGCCCTGCAGATGATTGTCACTGCCGCAGACCTGAAGGCAGCCGGTATAGATGCGCCGCTGCTGGTGGGCGGCGCTGCCCTGTCCCGCGCCTTTGCCGACACACGGATTACACCGGAGTATAACGGCCCGGTGCTGTATGCCAAGGATGCCATGGCCGGTCTGGAACTGGCCAATCAACTGGTTGATCCAGCGTTGCGCCAGCAGTTGATGCTTGACCTGGCCCGTCAACAGGAGGCCAGTGCCAAAATCGCAGCAGCCAAGGCAGCAGGCCAGTCAGCGCCTGCAACAGGATCAACAAAATCAGCTATCAGCAGCAACGCCCCCATCCTGGCTGCGCCTGACCTTGAACAGCATATCCTGCGGGATATCCCGGTTGGTCAGATCATCCCCTACCTGAACCGCCAGATGCTCTATACCAAGCATCTGGGGCTGACCGGGTCAGTGGATAAACTGCTGGCCGGTCAGGATGAAAAGGCAACCAAACTGCACCTGACCGTTGAGGCGATGCTGGAGCGGG
>CAZOTC010000516.1:0-1552 GCA_964582605.1 uncultured Geobacter sp.
TGGTGCCGAACGGCAGGTACCAGAGCTTGACTTCCAGATCCAGGGTGTCACTGGCAATGCTGCTGACTTTCTTGCCGTCTTTTTCTTCTGTTTTCATCGGGAAGAACACATCGTAGTTGAAATGTAATGTCCGCAGCGGCGGCAGGCTGGTGTCTTCCAACAGTCCGCTTTTTTCGTAGGGGCCACGTCCCATCCGGTCGCCTTTACCCAGTTGCTGAGGAATCGGCATGAATATACGTTCTGCGTTGAATACTTCCTTGCCACTCTTGTCTTTTGCTTTTACCGACAGAACCAGTCGGTTAGGGGTCGGTCAGCCATCAGGAATGCCGTGACCGGCTTTGTTGGTCAACTCTATTTTTACCGCAGCTTTCGGCTTGATGGTGGTGTTGTCACGCCAGTAGACCGAGCTGGTCTCCACATGCATCTCGACAGCCTTTTGTGCCATCTCCTTGGAGCGGTAGCTTTGAATGTTGTGGCCCAGCTTGCTCTCTTTCATATGGCACTGCTGGCAGGTCTTGTTGCCACCCTCCGGCACATAGGCGAACAGATAGCTGCCGTAGGCGGTGGCACACTGGGTCGGGTTTTCCTGGTCAAAATTGGGACCCAATCCGTGACACTGTCCGCACTGGATCGATTCAGACATGATCTGGCCCTTGGCCATCCTGGTGAACTTGGGATCCATATGGTCGCCGTCTTTTGAACCATAAACCGTATCCTTTTTGGGATAGCCTTCAGACCACTTGTGGGTGATGGCGTTACGGTTGTGGCAGATCAGGCAGTTGATGTTCAAAGAGGAGAGGGTTTTCTCCAGCTTCTCTGCCTTGTCGGTGTCATCCTTCTTTACGGCGGCATCCCAGTCCCAGATGGTGGTAACAATCTCCTGGGCCACCTTGTCAGTGGCATCAGCCAACTGGGGCAGGTGACACTTGGCGCAGCCCATCAGGTGCTCAACCTTGATATCCTTGGGGGACTTGACCCCTGATGCCGGCCAATCCATGGCACCGTTTACAATGGCGGTCTTGAAGGTCAGTACGGTACGACCGGTGCCGTAGATGGAACGGGCATGCAGAGATTTTGCCCATTCATCATGGGCCTGTTGATGGCAGCCGATACATGACGATGAATCATAGCGTGCCACCAGTTCGGCAATGCTGTTGGCTTTGGGCTGGGCAGCAAGGGTCTTGTCTTTGCCAACACCAACCGGTGCAGCCAGGGCAACCGTGACACCGATCAGCAGCAGAGCTGCCGAAAAGGTTGCGATAAGCTTTTTCATAAGAACCTCAGGGGGTAAGAGATAATTGAAAGGCGGGTCGTTACCAGTAACGAACCCGCCTGAGTTTGATTAGCAGCCCTGCATCTCGGCCTTGACAACCTTGACTGCATCACCGGCCTTCATTTCGGCAGCATTGGAAGACTTGATGGTCAGTTTGGTGCCGTCAACAGCAGTTACTTTGCCGGACTTGCCATTCAGTTTGACCGAAGCGCCTTTCTTGAACTTTGCATCTGCGCCCATTTCAACAACTGCCTGGCCGTCTGCTACAGAAACTACCTT
>CAZOTC010000517.1:0-1542 GCA_964582605.1 uncultured Geobacter sp.
CCTTGGCTACATCAATATTCAGGGTGCCGGGTTCAATATCAGCCAGCACCGGTGTGCCACCGGCAAGAATGATCATGCTGACCGTGGAGGCAAAGGTCATCGGGGTGGTGATGATTTCGTCACCTTCCTTTATCTTCAGTGCCAGCAGGGTCAGATGCAGGCCGGCAGTGGCCGAACTGAGCGGTACGGCAAAGGGAGCGCCGACATAGGCCTTGAAGGCATCCTCAAAACGCTTGACCTTGGGGCCGGTGGTGATCCAGCCGGAACGGAGCGAGTCAACAACCTCGTTAATCTCCTCATCACCCAGAGAGGGGGTGGAAAAGGGCAGAAATGTTTCACGCATACAGTCAGTACTCCTTCAATCAACGGTTAGACAACAGCAGTAAGGCCCCGTTATCTGCCAGCGTGCGGGGTAGTAGCCCGGTCTGAGCTGCTTCGTACCGGCTTGCCTCATGGCGGGGAATAACAATCATGACCTGACGGTTTGAACGCCAAAGCTCCATGAACTGCTCCTGGGAAAAAAACCAGCCGGATTGATTGCCCTGGCTGCTGCCGAAGGTCAGCTCATCAGCGTCGCCAACGGTAATCAGACGTTTGCCGGTGTAAAAGTTCATTCCCTGGCGGGGACCGCTCTGGGCCAGCAATGTGTCAGGGCCGGCATGCTGGATAACGGCTTTGGCCAGGCTGCGGGATGAGAGGCGTTCTGCTCCGTAATGGGCAAAGGCCCAGGGAAGCAGCAGATCAAGCAGGATGCCGAAACAACAGAGTAGCCCTATCAGCAGCAGAGTGGAACGGGTGCGGATGCTCCAGAGCAGCAGCAGGCCGAAGATAACCAGCAGGCTGCCGGGCAGCAGGGTCTGGCGCAGGGTCAGTACCGGTGCAGGGCCGCTCAGCATGGCAGCCAGATCCCGGCCGGTTTGACCGCTTGCATGCAGCAGCGGCGGGAGCCAGGTCAGTAACGGCAGTATGGCCAGAGCTGCACCGACCAAAAGCAGTAGGGCTGCAAGCGTTGCCTGGGCGGTTGCGTAGTCAGGTCTGCGGGTGTGCCAGTGGGCCGTGATCCTGTGGGCTAGCAACAGTGCCAGGGGGGGGAAGGTCGGCAGGATATACGGAATCAGCTTGGAGCTGGACAGTGAAAAAAACAGGATGATAACCAGCGGCCAGAGCAACAGAAAGAGGGGGGTGCCTCTGTTGTTGTGACGTTGCTGCCAGGCTTTGGTGAGGCTGCCCGGCAGGAAAAAGGACCAAGGCAGCATGGTCAGCAGCAGGATTGGTAAAAAGAACCAGAACGGCTGACTGCGGCGATGGATGGTGCTGGTGTAGCGCTGGAAGTGCTCTCTGATAAAGAAAAAATGCGGGAATTCCGGGTTTGCCTGTGACACCAGTACAAACCACGGTGCGGTGACCAGAGCAAACAGCAGCAGGCCGGAGAACCAGGGGATTTCCTTCAGCAGGTGCCAGCGCCTGCTCAGCAGCAGATACCAGAAGATGATGCCACCGGGTAGCACGATTCCGATTAACCCCTTGGTCAATACTGCCAGG
>CAZOTC010000518.1:0-1527 GCA_964582605.1 uncultured Geobacter sp.
GGAGGCCGAACAAATCAGAAAACAGGCTGCCTCACAGACAACCCTGCCGTTCAGTACTTCCACTTGAAATAGCGGGCCGCCTCTTCCTTAACGACTCTGGACAGCAGCAGCAGCAGACCAATCGTGTTGGGGATGATCATCATGCCGTTCATCAGGTCGCAGAAGTTCCAGACAAAATCCAGTTTCATCATGGACCCCAGCAGTACCACGCGCCAACAGCACCGGACCGGCCTGAACTGCTAGCCCAATTACGACCTTGCGACATTAGAGCTTTTACTCTATGCTAGAGTTAATACTCTAAATGGAGGTCGCCATGCGCATCCTGCTGATACAGCCCCCCAGTTGCAACCCGTTGATGGACCAGGTCTACCTGTTTGAACCGCTGGCACTGGAGTACCTGGGGGCCGGCCTGAAACCGGATGGTCATACCGTGCTGCTGCATGATGCCCGGATCGAACCGGACTGGGAGGCGGCCTTCAGGAGATTCCAGCCGGATCTGGTCGGCCTGACCGGCTTTACCAGCCACCTTACCATTATCAAGGAGATGGCCGGACGGATCAAGGCCCTGTCTCCCGACACCTGGGTGGTGGTGGGCGGTCACCATGCCACGGTTGCACCCTGGGATTTCAACCTGCCCGAGATCGATCTGGTGGTACTGGGGGAGGGAGTCTTCACCCTGCGTGAGCTGGCACAGGCCATAGCGCAGGAGAACGGTCTGCAGCAGATCAACGGCATTGCCATTCCCGCGCCGGACGGGATGCTCTTTACGGAACCGCGCCCCTACACCGATCTGAACCTGCTGCCGATCCCGGACCGCAGCCTGACCAAAGCCCACCGCAGCCGTTACTTCAGTGAATGGTTCAAACCGCTGGCTTCGGTACGCACCTCGCTGGGCTGCACGGCCCGCTGTAACTTCTGCGCGCTCTGGAAGATCACCGCAGGCAGATACCTGCGCCGCGACCCGCAAAAGGTGGTGGAAGAGCTGCTGGGCGTGGAAGAGCCGAACGTCTTTTTCTGCGATGACGAATCGATGTGCGATGTCAAGCGGATGGACCGGCTGGCTGATCTGATAGCGGCTGCCGGTATCCGCAAGAACTATTTTCTGTATGGCCGGGTCGATACCATCGTCAATCACCCGCAGTTGTTTGAGAAGTGGGCCAAAATCGGCCTGTCACAGGTCTTTGTGGGGATGGAGGACTGTTCCGATGCCCGGCTGGCAGCCATGAACAAGGGGACCACCGTGGCCCAGCAGGAACAGGCCGTGACAATCCTGAAAAAGCTGGGGATCATGATGTACGCATCTTACATGGTCAACCCGGACTACAGCCGGGACGACTTCAAGGCGCTGCTGGCCCATGTGCATCGTATGAAACACAACTACGCCACCTTTACGGTCATGACCCCGCTGCCCGGCACCGGCCTGTACGAGCAGAACAGAGAACGGATGCTCTCAGACAAACCGGAGCTGTTCGACATGCTACACACCCTGTTGCCGACCCGGCTGCCGCTGCAGGAATTTTACCGGGA
>CAZOTC010000519.1:0-1520 GCA_964582605.1 uncultured Geobacter sp.
CGAATTCAAGAGCGAGACCTATTTCAGAGAGATCCGCAACCTTTCTCCCGGTGCTATATTCGTCTCAAAGGTCACCGGCCGGCATGTCAGCATACAGGAACAACGGGCCGGCAGACAGTTTGAAGGGGTGATCCGCTTTGGCGCCCCGCTCTTCAATCAGGATGGCCGGTTTGAGGGGGCGCTGGTCATTTCACTGGATCACCGCCACCTGATGGAGTTCAGCCAGCATATCGACCCCGGTCCCGGCTATTACTTTCCTGAACCAAGCTACGAGAGCGCCAACTACGCCTTTCTGTTTGATGATGAAGGCTGGATCATCACCCACCCCAAATACTGGGATATTCGGGGACTTGATCACCGCGGCAGACAGGTCCCCCCCTACACTGCCCGCTCAAGTCGCACCGACATCGACAGCGGCAGAATTCCGTTCAACCTTGATCACGCAGGTTTTATCCATCCCAACTACCCCAAGGCGGCCGAAGCGGTCCGTAAACACCAGACCGGCACGGTTGAAACCACCAATGTGGGCAAATCACGCAAGATCATGGCCTATGCGCCGATCCTGTACAGCAGCGGCTCCTACAGCAGATACGGGATCTTCGGCGGCGTTACCATCGGCCTGCAGATGGATCAGTACTATCAGCAATCAAGTTACGGCAGCCAACTGATCAGCAGCCAACTGCGGGCCTTCAGACACCGTGGGATCTGGATCATGCTCCTGACCGCCCTGCTGGCCGGCCTGGCTGCCTGGCGTCTGGCGCGGGGCATCATCAAGCCGATCCAGAAACTGAATCTTGAGGCCCACCGGCTCGCTGCAGGTGATGTTGCCTCACCGATCGCCATCTCCGGCAGCGATGAACTGGCCCAACTGACCGAAACCTTCAACCACATGGCCAGCGAGCTGGAACAGCGCAAGGCTCGACTGATCGCAACCCTTGACCAGCTGCAGGAGTCACGGCAGGCCATTCTTGATGAACGCAACTTCAAGGAAAGCATCCTGGAAAGCATCTCCAGCGCCATCACCACCTTTTCACCTGATGGAGCGCTCACCTCACGCAACAGCACGGCAGATCGTTTTTTAGGGAGAAGATGGCCCCTGGGCAGCCACTACGCCATTGTCTTTGAAGGCTGGGGCACACTACCGGCCCGGATCGCCAACAGCTACACCGAAGGGACCGGCTACGGCAGGGAACCGCTCAAGCTGGAACAGGACGGCCGGATACGACATTTTGATATCGGTATCTTTCCGATCGGCGAACATGCCGAGCGGGGCCTGACCGTTACCCTGCGGGAAGAAACCGTGCGGGAAGAGTTGCGGGAAGAAACCGTCAGGCTGGAACGGCTGGCCTCCCTGGGCAAGCTGGCTGCCGGTATCTCCCATGAGATCCGCAACCCGCTGACCGGCATCTCGCTGCTGCTGGATGACCTGCATGACCGGGCGCAACTGGGCGAAAAAGACCGCGAGATGCTGACCAAGGCCATGGCGGAAATAGAACGGATAGAGCGGATGATATCAGCCC
>CAZOTC010000520.1:0-1518 GCA_964582605.1 uncultured Geobacter sp.
CATCACCACAGTAGCAGTGACATCATCTTTATTAACCATCAGATAAGTATTTAAATCTCTGGAACGCTTAGCAAGATAATCCAGAATATGAGTACCCAATTTAGCATTAGCCCGTCGGGGAATATTATTATCGATAAAGCAGGGAACCACTTTGAAATTGGAAAAACCTTCAAAATCGGCATCAGCATACAGAATCATAGTAGGCATTGTCTCTGGATAGGTGAGGTCAAATACAAAGTTTCCGAGCGAATGAGCAATCAGTTTACCATGATATACTTCCAGACCCTGAATGATGTGGGGATGATGAACAATCACAAGGTCTGCTCCATGGAAAACGATTCTCAGTCAGCACCGAAGGAATGGCAGGACCAGATAGCCGTCGAAGCTTGGGAGGCAATGCACAACAAGGAGATGACGCCGGAAATAGCGGCAGAGTTAGGCTTGTCCGTTACCCCTGCCAAGCAGAACTGACCGAGCTTGCCCCGTCTATTTTGGCAGGGAGAGGGGATACATTTTATTTAAAATTACACGACACGGAAAAGCAGGGTGAGGTGGCTGGGGCAAAGCCCAGAGCATTTCCAGTAAATAATGGGCTCCAGAGGCGGAGTAATAGTATTCAGTCCGAGACCAATCAAAGCACATGCTGAAAAACCAGAGCCACAGGCAAAAGGAGACACCATGGGACAAAACAACGAGGTGAAAATTGATAAGTAAGCAGAACCGCTGCCGTGGAGCACTGGTCGGCTTTCTGGTGGCAGAGAGCCTTGGCAGCACTACGGAGTTTATGACGCAACAGGAGGTCAAAGAACAGTACGGCGTACATCAGGAGATCATCGGCGGCGGCGTATTTGACTGGCCCAAGGGCAGCATCACCGATGACGGTGACATGACCCTCTGTGTAGCCCGGTCGCTGGTTGCCTGTGGCGGCTACAACCTGCAGGAGATCTGCAGCAGGTTTGTGGACTGGTACAACACAGACCCGGTTGACATGGGCAGCACTGTCAGGGCTGGGATTAACCGCTACATCAGGACCAAAGAACTGCAGCGCCCCTATGCAGAGGATCAGGCAGGCAATGGTGGTCTTATGCGGGAACTGCCCCTGATCCTCTACTTTGCCGACCGGCGGGACGCCATGCTGCAGGCAGTGGTTGAACAGGCACGGCTGACCCACACCCACCCAGACTCTGACAGTGGCTGCCGTTGCTATGCCGATCTGGTGGCAGCGGCCGTACAGGGGGCTGATAAATCAACACTGTGGACCCTTACCAAAAGGTATCCCCTGTTTTCACCAGAGCAATACAACGATAAGGCAGGCGGCTACATCGTTGAAACCATGCACACCGTACTGCACTGGTTCTTCAGCACCATCAGCTTTGAGGATGCAGTAATCGGAACTGTCAACATGGGACAGGATGCTGACACCTGTGGGGCGATAGTAGGCGGGCTGGCCGGGGCCGACCAGGTTGAAGGCGCGGACCACGGCGATGTACTTCCAGCGCGGCCCGAATTTCAGTTCGA
>CAZOTC010000521.1:0-1508 GCA_964582605.1 uncultured Geobacter sp.
GGCCACCGCTGACGGCAGGGTCAGTTTTTTCCGCTTCCAGAGAAACTGGAGCATGGTCAGGATACCATCCCAACGCCCGCCCCCGTAGTCAGTGGAGAGCGTATCTGCCAGCCCTTCCGTTACCAGAACCTCGGTATTGTCCAATGCATCCTGACGCCATCCGTTCAGGCTGTTCAGGGTCGATATGTCGATCACCACCCCGTTCGAGCGCAAATCACGGGCATAGCTGATACATTCCTGCAGCGAGAGACTAGGGTGATTGCTATGGGCGGCGACAAACGTCCTCGGCATCTGATACTGCTGCGCCAGCTCCAGAATCTTTGCTGCCGAGGGGGCCGCATGATGGAACACCACCGGGACACCGGTCTCTACTCCCAGCAGTGCTGCTTCTGCGTACCCCTGTAATGCGATACCCAGCGGCCTGATCACAATATCTTCAACAGCATCCAGACATGGTTCCAGCGGAACCTGCTGATCAAGTCCCAGGACCGTGAGCTGTTCCTGAAGTATCTGCAGACGCTGCTTGCGTGAAGCGTCCCTGGCCTTGAAGATGGTCTTCTTGATACTGCCTGCCTGCTCCCGGTCCAGCTCAAGCCCGCATAACTGTTTGACGGCAGCAGGAATCAAGAGATAATCGCTGACCCCGCCTCCCAGAGTAGCGCCGCTGCCCACCTCGCCGATCAGCACAGCCCCTTTGTCCAGCAGGGACTCCGCAGTCAGGGCATCATGCTGCGGCTGCATCCCTTTTCCATCCAGCAAACGTGCTGCTGCAAGGGCAGAAGGGAGCTGACAGGCACCGGTACAGAGGTTAACCGGATGCCGGTTCGCAACCGCGGTCGTTTCTTCAAGGGTTCCCAGGCCACAGAGGTTGATTACCGTTGTTGTGCCCTGTTGCAGATGCCGGTCAAGATTTTTCAGGGCCTGCTGCAACGTCAGCGGTCGGGAGCCGCTTGAGAAGAGCGGTCCGACCGTGCAGCCATGGGTATGGGCATTGATCAGGCCCGGCAACAGCAGTCCATCCGGTGCTTCGTGCAGGACCATCCCTTCGCGGCCTAGCAGGTCAGCCGGAGCGTCTCCAGCGTCAAACGCTTCAATGACGTTGTCCCTGATCAACAGCCAGCCTTTGGCAAGCTGAGTCTGACCGTCTCCGGTTATCAGGCTAGTATTATAGATCAACTGTTCCACAATGGCTCCCTGCCGGTCAGCTGCTTACAGCATGGTTATGTCCAGCTCGCCGGTAACGGCATAACGCACCATCTGACGGGCAGACATCACCCCTAACCCCAGCTTGTCCGCGGTCCGTCCGATACTCCAGTAGTCCTGACCGTTGGCCATGCAGGCGATATTGACAATCGCATCTATCCGGGGGGTCGGGATGCCGATTTTCCGACCGATGGTGGCGATCGTCACCAGCCCATAGGGGATATCCTCGGTCACGTAGCGATGCTTCAGACTGTCCGGCGCCATCTGCACGTTATGGGCCGACACCTGATACATCATGTCATAGG
>CAZOTC010000522.1:0-1507 GCA_964582605.1 uncultured Geobacter sp.
GGCGGAGATGACATTGTAATGCTCCTCGCCACCCTTATCGTAGAGGAGTGCCTTCTGTTGCATCGCCTCCTGGGCGATCTCAAGGCTAATCAAACCGTCTTGAGCCAGTCCGGCGGCAATCTCCAGGGTGTTGAGCGCTTTGCGCCCATCTCCGTGGGCAGCTTCTGCCAGAAACAGCAGTGCGTTGTCTTCAATAACAAGGTGCTGGCTGCCCAGTCCTTTGTCCTTATCAAGAATGGTTTTTTTCAGGAGCAGCGAAATATTTTCGGGTTCAAGCTGTTTCAGACGCAGCACCCGGCAGCGTGAGAGCAGCGGGGCAATTACTTCAAAGGAAGGGTTTTCGGTGGTGGCCCCGATGATGGTGACCAGTCCTTTTTCGACAGCAGGCAGAAAGGCGTCCTGCTGGGCCTTGTTGAAACGATGGATCTCATCCACAAACAGGATGGTGCGCTGCCCCTGCGCTGCCTGTTCTTCTGCATCCCTGAAGATTTCACGGATCTCTTTGACTCCGGCCATGATGGCGGAGAAAAAGACAAAGCGTGAGCTGGTTTCACGGGCGATGATATGGGCCAGGGTGGTCTTGCCGCAACCTGGTGGTCCCCAGAAGATCATCGAAGGCAGTTGATCGGTTTCAATCAGTTTACGCAGCGCCTTGCCCGGTCCCAGCAGATGTTCCTGTCCGCAGAATTCTGAAAGACTGCGTGGGCGCATCCGTTCTGCCAGCGGTGGTGGTGGAGGCCGGTGATCTGACATCGGTAGCTTTGCCATTACCAGTGGCGGGTCCCTTGCGAAACAACCGGCTGAGGTTTGATATTCCAGATATCGCCGGCGTACTCGCCAATCGTACGATCGCTGGAAAACTTGCCCATACCGGCGGTATTCAGTATCGATTTTCTGGCCCATTCATCAGGCATCATGTACAGCCGGTCTACATCAGCCTGGGCGTCAAGGTAGGCGTCAAAATCTGCCAGCAGCAGGTAGTAATCGCTGTTGAGCAGGTTGTCCACCAGGGGACGGAACAGGCCGGCATTGCCGGGTGAGAACATCCCGGATGAGATCTGATCAAGCACCTGCTTCAACTCAGGCAGACGGTAATAGTAGTCCTGAGGGCGATAGCCGGAACTGCGCAGCCCCATTGCTTCCGGAGTGGTCAGGCCGAAAATGAAGATGTTGTCCCGGCCCACCTCTTCCATGATCTCGATGTTGGCGCCATCCAGTGTACCGATGGTAAGAGCTCCATTCAGGGCGTATTTCATATTACCGGTACCGGATGCCTCGGTGCCAGCCGTTGATATCTGCTCCGACAGGTCGGATGCCGGGAAGATCTTTTCTGCAAGGGAAACGCTGTAGTTGGCAAGGAAGACCACCTTCAGCTGCTGGTTGACCGCCGGGTCGTTGTTGACCACATTACCCACCGCATTGATCAGCTTGATGATCAGCTTGGCGGTGGAGTAGGAGGGGGCTGCCTTGCCGCCGAAGATCACGGTGCGGGGCGGCAGTTCGAGGC